>DPVV01000612.1:22328-24450 GCA_003526525.1 Lachnoclostridium phytofermentans
TATGAAACATTACGAGCTTCCAACCTAAAATATAAAGAGGATTTGAAAAAGGAAGATCCACAGAAAGATTGCAACTCATATATTGGGAAATCGATTCTGGGTACAAAGATCATTAGTGACTTAAAGTTCACTACGGTAGAAAAAACTGTTTCTGTATTTTCTATCGCGAATGCTACAAAAAAGAAGGAATCCAATCATCTAACTATTTATGAGAAGGTACCATATGGAGAAGGCAATGTTTTGGTATTTCATTTTCCACTTGGTATGGAGGGATTAACGGAAGAAGAGATCTTAGTGAATGAAGGGGTAAGTGGAGAACTACTAAATACCTTTTATCTTTCTGTGGTTTCGCAGGTACTAGAGGACATTCCGATTGTTGTAAAGAATAAGGTTGAGGTTGAGCAGTATGCAAACACTGATAATTACAGAGTCCAGGGAATTATAAATAACTCTGATTCTATCGAAGTCCCGAAAGTGTTTCCTTATACGATTCTATTGGTGGTATATATTATTATCATTGGACCTCTCCTGTACTTTATACTTCATAAAAAGAAGAAAAATATCCTAGTCTGGGTGTTAGTTCCTAGTTTCTCTATTGTCTTTTCCTGTATTGTCTATGTGATGGGAACGAATACAAGAATTACAGAGCCGTATATTTCTTATTTTAGTGTAGAAACTTATGATCCTAATACAAAAACACTTGAGGGAAAATCTAATGTAAATGTTTATTTGTCCTCAAACCAAAAGACGGAGCTTAGTCTTTTTAATGCGAATGAGGTCATTGCAGGTAAGTATCAATATCCAACCTTTTATGAGGTGATTGATAAAGAGAAACCATATGATACTCTAGCTGATAGTGATGCTGTTACTACCTCAGTATTAAAGTTGAAAGATAGTTACTCCTTGATGTTTGACCATATACCAGCCTTTACACCACAGTATTTTTCGCTCGATTACTCCAGAGGATTTGAGGGTGCAGTAACAGGTCAGGTTTCGGTTACAGAAAGCTCCATGAGTGGTAGTGTATCAAATGAAACTTCGGAAAATTTTGAAGAAGCATATGTTTACTGTAACGGTAGAGTCGCTTTGCTTGGAAATTTAGAAAGCGGTGAGAGTGTTTCAATTGATGAGTGTAGCCAAGAGTTTAGTAGTAGTATATATAGTATGTTATATAATTCAAATTCGATTAGCTTAGAGCTTGGAAACCCAGAAACGAAGTTATCTCCAGATCGTATAAGGAAAAATGATGCACTTAGTATGGTGATTGAAGATGGACTTTATGCGAAAGAAGGAGCATTCCTTATTGGCTTTATAGATAGTTTACCTAAGGAGCATCCATTTTCGGCTTTATCTAGCAATCGTGCTAGCTATGGGGTTTCTATGATGGTAGTTCCTTTGAAACTTAATACAACAACCGGTAATGAAACTCTGGTGCCAAACCTTGATCGATATCTAAAGACAGGTGGAAGCAACTATTATGATAGTGCGCTTCGCTATGTTTACACAAATAGTATTGAATTAGAGTATCAACTACCAAAAGAAGATGAGATTTCAAAGCTAGTACTAGCAGATGTTTTTCAACTCAGCCAAGATCAAAATGCAAATTATACTTTAATGGCAAAGAAGATATATTTCTACAACAGAACAACCAGCCAGTATGATTTGGTATTCCAATCTGATTTATTACAAGATGGTAGATATCAGAAGGTGAACGCTGATAACGGTGAGGGAGATGTTTCCTTAAACGCATCAGAACTTAAGGATTATCTGAGTGAGAATCATGAATTAACGATTAAGTATGAAGGAGAAGAGGTTGAGATGAGTGGTGTACTCACTATTCCGGTTATCTCCTATATAAAAAAGGCGAATTAATGATTTTAAATGTTTCTAGTAGAAATGTTTCATTTAAGTGATGTGTGCTCAGCCTGTGGGTTTGGCATATTAAGAACAAAGAAAGGAGGAGCTATGCTAGTAGTTAAGGATTTAGTAAAGAAATTTGGTAAGTCATATGCACTTGATGGGCTGAATATTGAGCTTCATAAGGGTGAACTATATGGCTTTGTGGGTCCCAATGGTGCAGGTAAAACAACCACAATGAAAATTATAGCTTCTCTTTTATCAG
>DPVV01000612.1:24581-38204 GCA_003526525.1 Lachnoclostridium phytofermentans
TAGCTTCTCTTTTATCAGCGGATTCTGGTGAAGTTTGGGTTGATGGAATTGATGCTCTTCGCTATCCAAGACATGCAAAAGAACGAATTGGATATATGCCTGATTTCTTCGGTGTTTATGATAACTTGGATACCCAGGAGTATCTATCCTTTTATGCTACGATCTATGGAGTTGTTGGTAATGAAGCAGAAAGAAGAATTGATGAACTTCTTGAGCTTGTGGATCTTAGAGATAAAAAGCATGACTATGTGGATGAACTCTCTAGGGGTATGAAGCAGAGACTATGTCTTGCTAGGACATTGATACATCAACCCAAATTGCTGTTATTAGATGAACCAGCTTCTGGTCTCGAACCAAGAGCGAGGTTAGAACTTCAGGGAATTTTAAAGAATCTTTGTGCACAGAAAGTAACAATTTTATTAAGCTCTCATGTCCTAAAGGATCTTTCGGAAATGTGTACAAATCTTGGAATTATTGAGAGTGGTAAACTTGTCATACAGGGGCCTATGAAAGAAATCATGGCAAAACAAAAGGCAGAAAACCCTCTTACGATGAAAATTATAGAAGGTCATGACACTGCAATTAAGTTACTAAAAAGAATACCGGAGGTAACGAATATTGCAAGTAAGGAAGGGAGCATTTCTTTCCACTTTTATGGAGAAGAGAGTAAAGAAGCGGAATTATTATCAGGGCTGATCGCTTCTGGTGTATCCATAGCCTCTTATAAGAGAGAGGAAGGAACTTTAGAGGAGATTTTTCTTAGGCTGACCAAATAGAAAGGAGAATTTAGTATGTGGCATATGAACTCTGTCTATCTTAGAGAACTTTATCAAAATGCAAGAATGAAAAAGACTGCGGTTTTATTGTCAGTATTTAATGGAATCCTATCTTTATTTGGGCTTTTGGCTTTCTATCTCACTTTTGAGGGGGCACAAAAGCTTGGTAACTCAGTTAATTACTCTGATATCCTTACCATTTACGGAATTATCATTGGCGCTCAGTTTTTACTTGTGCTATTTTTGATACCAGGGATTTCGTCTGGTGCAATATCTGGTGAGAGGGAAAAGCAAACACTAGACATTTTACTTTCGACTCGAATGACACCATTACAAATTATAAAAGGAAAATTACTCGCGTCCTTAAGTTTAATGCTTTTACTAGGAATTTCTTCATTACCAATTACTGCACTGGTCTTTGCAGTAGGAGGAATTAACTTTCTTCAGCTCCTTCAATTTCAGTTATTCTTGTTTGTAACTTCTATTTATCTTGGAAGCATAGGTATTTTCTTTTCAAGCTTATGTAAACGAACAACACTCTCAACAGTTTGTACTTATACAACCGGATTGATTATAACAATAGGACTTGCGATGTTACTGCTTGGTGGCCACTTGCTTGAATCAATAGGAAGTATGAGACATGAGGTGGTTTATGGAGCTAGCAAAATGAGTGGTACGGCTGAAGTAAAGATTACAATTACTGCCCTTTTATTCGATCCTATGTTTACTTTTTTCGCTATGTTAAAAAAACAGATTGGAATTGAAGCAGGTGCATTTACGGATTGGAGAACTTATAGTAGAGCGACCAAGTATCTGATTAATCATTGGTTTACAATAAGCCTTCTAGTACAAAGTGCGGTGTCTATACTACTTATTGTTGCTTCCTCATGGCTTATTACTCCGGTGAAAAAAAGAAAACGCACGCGGTAGCGTGCGGTTCTTAATGCGCCATATGGCGCTAAATATGAAAATGGAAGAAGAAAAATATAGTTGTATTATATCATAAATTATCGAAAAAAGGTACCTTTTTTTAAAAAAAGTTTTCAGACAATTTATTACTGGAGGAAAAAAACATAATATGTTAATTAAAGTCTCCTAAATCACGAAGCTTTTTGCTGATTCTAAGGTTATTATATAGTTTGGCATAGGTGATATCGTTAACCCCTTCGATATAGTTTTCGGGGAAGTCTTTTTTTAAACCTTTACTCTTTAATAAAGACGCAGCTTTGTTATAAGCGATTGCAGCTTCCACTTCACTTCCGTATTTTCCAACAATATAATCACCGTTGATATGGATTCTTGTTGTATAAAGTTCTTGACCTTTTACAACTGTTTTTCGAACTCCATGATACCGGTTTATAATTTTTATATTGCCATAACGAAAATCCGTTGAATCACCATTTACAAAACGATAGTCCCGCCCAGCAACCGCAAAATTTTTAATTCCATATCGGGATAGGATATTTACCTGCATCCCAAAATCCGATACAAATAAATGACCGCCCCTTTTCATAATACGATGATCCATATAATAAAACAAATCATCTGCGTCAAATTTAAGAGGAGTGTGTTCATCCAGATAATATAAGAAGTATTTGTTTTGCAAATAGATCGGATTGCGACAGTAAATTCCGTTATCCCTAAAATTTAATAACATAATCCACTTATCGAAAGTGATTGGAGAACGTAAGGCATAAAAGGCATCCGCAGTCGGAATGCTTTTTTTTATGCCTTTTTTCTTATTCAATATTTTCAATGCAGATTGGTATGCCACGTGAGCAGCTTTTTCTGTATCGAAACTTCCGAGACTGATATGTTTGTTTTTAAAGGTAATGGAAGAACGATAGTAGGTTTCTCCATTTTTTTTGTTTGCCACATAGACCCCCGGTAATGGCATGCTACCACCTCTTTCTGGTATGAGTTTCTTCTATATATAATATGTATTTTGAAAGTGCTTCCACTTTTGGTATTGAATAGAGATTTTCTGATTTAACTATACATGGCAATCAGACGGAATGCAAGATTAAGAAGTATGTCGAAGAGTACGACAGTAATACCTAAATGCGACTAATTGTTACATAATTATTACACTGATTTGGATAAAAATTGACACCCAAATTATCATAAATATAGCAAATATAGGTGTTCTACAGCTATAGAACTGAATGATATTAGACCTGAATGTATAATAATTAATTTCTATGTATATAATTCTTAACAAAAGCGTAACAATTTGTTTTCTTGAGTGTAGTAAAAATATATAATTTCATGGGCATTTTATCTCCAAAAACTTGTGCACTTTTCACACATGTGGAAAAGTGAGGTAATTTTCTTATCTCCGTATGTGACGAAAATAAGACAACCTTATTGACAGTAAAAAGCCCCATGCCTATAATACAACTCATGCGAAAATACCATTCATTGTGGGGATGTCTGGAAACGCTTTATATAGATGTCGAATTGACTAAGTCGACTGACGTGCTATATACGCAGTAGTCTTTGTCAGAAAAGTTAAAGAAAGAGGAAATATTATGTTAAAAATATATTCATTTCTTCGGACGATGAAAGACAAGGAAAAGCACTTTGAGAAAGGTATTCAATATAAACACAGCAAAAGAATTGCAATTGTTGCCTATGTTTTGGCTGCTATACTTCTTGTCACATCCTTCGTAGATATCCCTGGTTTACACCTGTACTCCCTAGAGTATATGGTAAATGCAGCTACGCACGATGCCACGGGACAAGAAGATGGTACACAAGATTTGTCGTATCAGAACGATGCGAAGCTGCTAGAAACATCACTACTGGTGAATCCACTCGGACAAATGTACCAAGGGGAATTAACAAAAGAAGACATAGAATCATTTACGGATAACAACACCGAAGTAAAAGTAGCAATTGCAGATCCTATGGAACAATTAAATCGAAAGCTTACTGATATTGCGAATCCAGATGATGGAGATATCGTTCTATTAAGCCTAGCGGATTCCGAAAAGGAATTAATCAACATAAACGCCACATCACAATATGGAGCAGAATTAGCTTTAGCAAATGTGTCTGTGGAAAATACCGCAATCATAGAAAATAATGAGAAAGCGGTAGCTAGTAAGGATGGTAAAAAAGCGGAAGCTAACAAGGATAGTCAAAAAGCAGATTCTAGCAAGGATAAAGAAAAAGCGAAGGATAACGCGAAAGATTCTGCTAGTAAGAAGGATAAAGCGACCACTACTTCTGCAAAATCAGATGCCCTTGTTAAGACATTAAACAAGAAGATGATAAAATCTTTATCAAAAGATGAGCTTGATGTTTTATATCGTATTGTTGAAGCAGAAGCAACTGGAGAAGACATTTACGGTAAAATCCTTGTAGCAAATGTTATATTAAATCGTGTAAACAGCAAACAGTTTCCGAATACGGTAGAAGAAGTTGTGTTCCAAAAGGACGGAAATACTTATCAGTTCTCCCCTACAAAAGATGGCAGGTATTGGTCTGTGAAAGTGTCCAAGGAAACGATGGAAGCGGTAAACCGTGCGCTTGCGGGAGAGGACTATAGTAATGGTGCTTTATACTTCTTTGCGAGAAAGCAAACTAGTAAGACGAAAGCTTGTTGGTTTGATAACAGTCTTCGTAAGGTAGTAAAGTATGGGTGCCATGAATTTTATAAGGACAAGTAGTCGATGTTAGTATAGTTACTGACATAGGAAGGCTACAATAACAAAAACGGGTATAGTAAGAATGTCTAGTTAAGCATAATGCTTTTGGGATATTCAGTCTGTACTCGTTTTGTTTAATTTATAAGCAAACTAATTAAATAATAATTATTTAAAAAAATAAATAACTATTCGGTTTTTACCCATTATTACTTGTCACGTCTATGATATCATGATATAATACTCTGAATTAAATTAACAAATTAAAGTGTTAAATATATTACCTTAGAAAATATATTAACCTTAAAATAGAACAGAAGGCTATAAAGGAGAGAAGATCATGAATTTACTGTATCAAAGTACCCGTGATAATCGTGAACAGGTAACAGCATCCCAGGCTATCTTAAAAGGACTTGCTTCGGATGGTGGACTGTTTGTGCCAACCGAATTGCCAAAGCTTAATATAAGTTTAGAAGTATTAGCCAGCATGAGTTACCAACAAATAGCTTATGAAGTTATGAAACTATTCTTAACAGATTTCTCTGAAGAAGAATTAAAACACTGCATCAATGCAGCTTATGATGATAAGTTTGATACAAAAGAAATAGCACCAATCAAAAAGTCGGATGGAGCATATTATCTGGAGTTGTTTCATGGACCTACCATAGCATTTAAAGATATGGCTCTTTCTATATTACCTCATTTGCTAACGACAGCTGCGAAGAAGAATGAAGTGAAGGAAGAGATTGTAATTCTTACTGCTACTTCTGGAGATACAGGAAAGGCAGCACTTGCTGGTTTTGCAGATGTTCCTGGTACAAAAATCATTGTTTTTTATCCTAAGGACGGAGTAAGCCAGGTTCAAGAGATGCAAATGGTAACACAAAAGGGTGATAATACTTTTGTTATCGGTATCCATGGAAACTTCGATGATGCACAGACTGGTGTAAAAGAAATGTTTAACAATAAAGAGCTTGCAAAGAGCTTACAGGATAAGGGTTACTTATTCTCTTCAGCAAACTCTATTAATATAGGTCGTCTAGTTCCTCAGATAGTGTATTATGTATATTCTTATTGTCGTCTACTTCATAATGGCGAATTAAACAAAGGTGAGCCGTTAAATGTTGTAGTACCAACAGGTAACTTTGGTAATATACTAGCAGCATATTTTGCAAAAGAACTTGGAGTTCCAATCAACAAATTAATTTGTGCTTCAAACGAGAATAAAGTGCTATATGATTTCTTCACAACCGGCGAGTATAATAGAAACCGTGAATTCATCTTAACAAGTTCACCTTCTATGGATATCTTAATCTCAAGTAACTTAGAACGCTTGATATATATGATTTCCGGAGAAAGCGCTGAAGAACGTGCAAATGAAAATGCAACACTTATGAACCAACTCTCTAAAGAAGGTAAATATGGAATAACTCCACAGATGAGACAAAAACTATCCGACTTTGTTGGAGGATATGCAAAGGAAAAAGAAACAAAGGCTGCTATTAAACGCGTTTATGAAAAAGCAGATTATGTCATTGACACACATACAGCGGTAGCTGCAAGTGTATATTATAACTACAAAGCTGCTAGTGGCGATGCAACAAAGACATTAATTGCTTCAACAGCGAGTCCATATAAGTTTACTCGTAGCGTGATGGAAGCATTAGAGGCTGAGACAGAAAGCAAGTCTGATTTTGAATTAATAGATCAGCTTAGTGTAATAAGTAAAACAAAGATACCTCAAGCTATCGAAGAAATCCGTACCGCACCTGTACTTCATAAGATGGTATGTGAGACTGAGAAGATGCAGGAGATGGTGGAGAAGATACTGGAGTTATGATAGGGTAGTTGTTGGTTGAGGAACGTGGGTTAAGAAAATAGGATAAGTAAATAGATAAGTAAATAGATAAGTAAATAGATAAGTAAATTGATTAAGAAATAGATTTAAGTAAATATAACTAAATAGGTAATATTAAATTAGAAACAGTTTTTAAAAAAGGGCTTTGTTGATGGAAATCAGCGAAGCTCTTTTTTAAAACGAAAATAGAGTTATAAATATGTGAATGTAAAGGGAGGTTCTAAAAGGTTCTAGGGTAATAAAAAGAAAAATAACTAAAAGAAACCTTATTTTATTGTACATAATCACAAAATTCAAAATAGTCTAAATGTGACAAGAGCATGACATAACTTTGACACAAAGAAAGTGCATTATAAAGGTAAGTCAAAACCAAATGCCCGGGACTACTGCGAGCATGTCTATGAGACAGTATAGGTCACATCCAGACAGATGTCCTGTAGGGATGTAAGTAGGGGTTTGGAGAATTGCCCAACGAGGCAGGTTATTTGGCTAGATATAATCAATCCAGTTACAGGATAGTAGGATTGTAACCCAGTTGTTTTGACCAGTTTGTACAAGAATTTTAATTTGTCGAAATATTGTGGCAAATCAAATGAAGTTCTATGGAGAATTGTTTAGAAACATGACTTAGAATGGGGTACAAAAAGTGAATTTGTAAGCAAAAAGACTTGACCTTTCCTACGATAGTTGTTATAATCATCTTGTTATTGGAACGATTATATTTACTTATGCACATTTTAGAGTTTTTCGAATTGTTAATACATCATTAACAATTTAATTATACTCGATATGTGACGTAAGTCAATATAATACAAAACCATATATTTTAAGGAGGAAGAAAGAATATGAAGAATTTCTTTAAAAAAATCGCCTTCGTATTAGCTCTTGCTATGGTATTAGTATCTGTTGCGCCAGCTACAGCTAACGCAGCTACTAAAGCACCATCTCTTAAGAAGACTAGCAAGATCCTTTACATCGGTGGCGACCTAACAGGAACGATTTCTGATAGTTATCGTTTCACATTTAATAACGCAGCTGGATACACAGCTACTTGGAAAAGTAAAAACACTAAAGTAGCTACTATTGAAGGCAAGAACGTAGTTGCAGTTGGTGTTGGTAAGACAGAAGTAGTTGCTACTCTTACTAACAAAGCTGGCAAGTCAGTTCAGAAAACAGCAACTGTTTGGGTAAAACAGAACGCTGAAGAAGTTGGATTTGGTAGCACAAAAGCTGTTGATTCTCCATTAGCAGTAGGTGCTAAGGCTAAGGTCAATGTTTACAGACTTGTTGGTGACAAGAAGATCTGGACTCAGAACGATATGGCTACATGTACAGACGTAATTAAATGGACTTCTAGCAATACAGACGTTGCTACAGTTGACAAATTCGGTACTGTAACAGCTGTTGCAGCTGGTGAAGCTACTATCACAGCTACAGCTACTCAGCCACAGGGACCAACTGCTGGTGAGTCTGCTAGCTATAAAGTAACTGTTGCAGCTGGTATCCAATCTGTTAAGCAGACTGGTTTAACAACAGCTCAAATTACTTTCGCTGGTAATGTATCCGCTGAAGCTAACAAGGATAATGTAACAGTTAAATCCATGGTAGGTTCTACAGGTGTTAAAGTAGCAGTTAAAGATCTTAAGTTTGATGCTGTAGATAAGACTAAAGCTACTATTACAACATTCACAGAGTTTGCTAAGGATACAGAGTATGTTGTTTCTTACAAAGATACATCTGCAAGCTTCGTAGGTGTTGATACATCTAAGGATGCTGTTGCTTCTATCAAGTTTGATACAACTGATGTTGTAAAGGCAAAAGCTGAGACAATTAAGTTCAAAGTTTATGATAAGAACGGTGTAGATATTACTAGAGAAGAGTTCACTAACAGAATCGATGTTTCTTTAGTAAATGCAACTACAGATTGTTATTTAGATTCATCTGCAAAGACAATTACTTTCTTTACTTCTGGTAAGACAGCAGAAGTTAAGGCAACATATCATACTTATACTTATGGTGCAGACTATAAGGAAATAACTATTGATGCTGTTGGAACTATCGTATCTAAGGATGTAGCAAGTACAACTATTAAGAGTGTTGATGTATTCACAGCTTACACAGGTGATGTTGACTTTACAAAGCCTAACAAAACAATCTCTGTAAGTGATACAGACGGAAGCTATAAAGTAGCTGTTAAGACTACTAACAATGACGGTAAAGAGTTAAGTAGCGTTGGAAATGTAAGTGATGATAAGTTTACATTTGAATCTTCCGATACTACAACATTACTTATTGTTGGTGATCAGTTATACCCAGTTAAAGAGGGTGGCGCTATGGTTATTGTTAAGTACAACAAGACAGTAATCGATGCATATGCAGTAACTATCGGTTCTAAGAGAGTAGCAGCTGATGTAACAGCTAAGTTTGATAGAGCTCAGTTAGCAACAAATGCTAGTGATAGCGTTAAATTAACTGTAACAGTTAAAGATCAGTTCGGTGCTGAAAGAACTAAATTAGAAACAATTGATGTAAAATTCGTATCAGGACCAAAAGATGCAAATCAGACTGTTCCAACTGCAACAGTTGGCAAGAATAACGAGTTCGTATTCGAAGGTAGTATTTACAATGTAATTGGTGGATATCAGTATAAAGTTACTGTTGGAAACCAAGTTAGATATGTAGGATTTACAACTGATAAAGCTGTAGGTACTCCAAGCTTCTACCAATTATCTAATACTGGTAAAGCTATTGATACAGCATTAAAGGTTGGTAATACTAACAAGACAGATGACAAAGAATTCAAGTTAGGTTTAGCAGGTTATGCTTCTAATGGTTACAAGATTCTTAACGTTCCTATGGCAGATGGCAAGACTGTTGCATTTGATAGTATTCCAGCTACAGCTACAGGTTCTGCAGTTTATGTAGAAGTTCAGGGTCCTGCAAATAAAGATATTACACCATTCATTTCTGTTTCTGCTGATGGTCAAGTAGTTGTTAAACCAGTTGTTATGAATGCTTCTGGTGCAGCTATTAAGGCTCCAGCTGGAAACTATACAGTAAGTGTATTTGAGATGAATAAGACAAATGCTAGCCAGACAAAGGATAATGTACCTGTTAAGGCACTTATTGTAGGAGGTTTCTCAATTACTGATACTCAGCAGGTTCCTTCTATCGCAGTTAACAGTACTACATCTAAGTATGGTAGCGCATTATTAGCATTACAGGATAAAGATGATGTCGTTACTATTAAGATTGGTGATACAGTAGTCAATGATAAAGTAACAGCTGTTACTGTAATTGGTACTGGAAAGCAAATCGCTGTAACTGAAGTTACAATCGCTGTTGATGTAAACTACAATGGTGCAATTACTACATTTGAGCAGAAAGTACCTGTTGGTGTTACAATTAACTTACAGTAATTAATAATTAACTGACATAAAAGAGATTCCCGTTTGGGAATCTCTTTTTATGCCATAAATTATTCTACTTTAAAATTAAGTTCATATTTACATCAATAATAATTGGATATGTGTAAGAAATACCAGCATAATTTACAGTAGCATTATAATTCACATTTTTAACAAATACATTAGTATTAGAAGCTTCAATACCAACGAATTCATTTACTGTACAAGAAGCGTTAATCTTATCTAATTCACCATTGTTGTTTACATCAAGTTCAATTACGATATCACCATTTACAAGTGCACCGTTGATTGTGCTTGCAGATGATTTGATTTCCTTCTGTGTTACAACAGCCTTAGTCTGATTATCAGTTACATTGATAAACTCAACACCAACTGGTGCAATAACGAAATCATTCTCTGCAGTCTTTGTTAACTTGTATGCAGCAACTTTATAAGAACCTGCTTTTACTTTAGAAAGGTTAGAACCTTCAGCAGTAATAGGTTGGAACTTATTTGTAGAAGTATTAACAGCAGCAGATAAATCTGTAGAACCAGCTACGCTATTGTTATCAGGACCTGTTACTTCATAGTAGAAAGCAGTTCCTGTAGCGGATGAAATAGATTTCTTAGCATTTTCTAAACCGTATACTAGGCTAGTAATTTCGGATTCTTTGTAACCGAACTTATCTACATTGTATAACATAATAGAAACACTCTTATCTGCATTTGTATTGGCATTATTAGATACAACTAAAGTAGTATCAATTTTATTTGAAGATATTTCAAGTTTCTGACCTGTAGCTTCACCAACTTCTTTTACTTCTAATGCAAATACCTTTGTTAACTGACCAATTGTTACCTTGTACTGGTAAGTACCTGGCTTATTGAATTGGCTACCGTTAAATTCAATTTTGCCATTTTCAACTGTTGTAGCAGATGTATAAGGAGCTACAGAGCCAGATGGAGATGTTAATAATTGAACCTTAGCAGGAGTTTTTGTAAAGTCAGATCCTAATTGATCTTTTACAACTACCTTTACAGATGTTTTGTCAAATGCCTTACCTAAGGAAAGAAGAGTCTTACCTGTTTCAATAGTTAAGTTTGCTACTTCTCTCTCTGGTAAAATACTTACATTAACAGTACCAACAATAGTACCATCATATTTTACAATAACTACTACATTTCCAGTTTTTACTGGATGTAAACGACTTCCATTAATAATTAAAACACTACTATCTGAAGATTCGAAGGAGAATTTATTATTATCCTTACTATTAACAGTTTTCTTATCAGAAGTTAAAAGTTGTACCATTAAGTAGAATCCGTCATCACTTAATGATAATTTTTGATTTAACACATCCTTAGAGAAATCTACTGTATTGTTGTTAGCAGTAATTGTCCAAGCATTGATACCAGTAACAGAAACAGATTCTTTATCAACAGACTTAATTGCAGTTGTTGTTTCAATAGTCCTTTCAACACCAGCTTCATTGTAGCTATAAGTATGGAATACAGCTTTTACAGTTGCAACCTTACCAGATTCAAAGAAAGTAATTGTCTTTCTGCTGTTATCAATATAACAATCATAGCTATCAGAAGTGATATCTACTCTTCCTTCAATTGCCTTTGTAATGTCTACACCATTCTCAGTATAAAGAGCATATTTAATATCTGTACTTTCATGTTTAACAGCTTCATTTGTTAAAATCTCAATTTTTGCAACGTTCTCTGCTACTGGATTTACAGTAACAAATTCAAGAGTCTTGCCACCAAACTCTACTACATAAGTAGTATCTTTTGAAAATGGAACGAATAATTCTAATGTTGCATTCTTAGGATTTTTCTCATCAAATGTTACATTCTTAACTGACTGAGAAACTTTAGTATTTCCTACTAAAGAGTATACTTTAACAGTATCCTTATTAACTTCTTTCATATCGTCTGCTTGTCCAAAAATTAAGCTCATGCTATTTAAGTCTTTTTGAGTAGCAGAAACAAGGCCTTTTTGACCTACAGTAACAGTTAATTTCACTTCTTTTGTTGTTGGAACATTCTTAGCTTCTGTCTGTAATGATTTTGCAGTGATTGTTGCAGAACCTTCACCAACAGCCTTTACAGTACCCCACTTGTCAACAGTAGCAACCTTTGTATTACTAGAAGACCAAACGATGTAATCTGTAACAAGTGTCTTATCAGCTTGCTGCCAAGCTACCTGACCAGTAATAGCTTTTCTGTAGACATTAAGCTTAACCTTATCACCGATAGCTAATACATTATCAAGCTTTGCAGCAGATGCAGCAGAAACACCAATTTCTGTAGCATTTCTCTTAACCCATACTTTACACTCTAAGTTCTTTACAACCTTACCAGTTTTAGTATTAGTTACAGTAGCTTTTAATAAAGCTTCACCAACTGCTTTTGCTTTTACAGTACCATTTGTTGAATGGATAGTAGCGATTTCTGGATTCATACTCTTGTATGTTACCTTGTAATCACCCTTATTCCAAACCTTTAACGTAAAGTAGTCTTTATAGTTTCCTGTAGCTACATCCTTTTCAAGGTATAACTTTTTGCCTGTAGTGTTTAACTTTGGCGCTGCTGCAGCACTGGCATTTGCTGCTGGGGATATCGCAAGGACAACCATTGCCAAAGCTAAAACGAAGGCTAGTTTCTTAAAGAAATTCTTCATTTTCTTCTTCCTCCTAGTATATGTGTTTTTCTTATATTTACTCTGCAATTTCTTGTGTTTTCATTTCCAATTCATGTACTTTCTGGCATCTTGTTAATGATGTATTAAGTTATCAGATAACTACATAAAATATCTCTAAGTTAGTAGAATCAAGAGAATTTTCATAAAAAATATTTGATGATTTAATGCAATGATGCCAGATTGATGCCAAATGATGCCAGTCATAGGAAAGAAAGTGGCATCAATGCTAGGCCTACGAAAGATTAGAGGATGCATCTTTTGATTTGAACTAAGTTTAACTGTTATAACTTGGATTGAATTCCTTATATAGGTGAAAGGTGAAAAAATGGAACAAGGAGTCGAAAAAGTAAAGATGAGAAAAAACGAAGAATTAAAAAAAATGGATAGAGAAATAGGTGTGGAAAATTTACAAGGAAGTAAGGAGGAAGTAAGTAAGAAAGAAGTAAGTAAGAAAGAAGCTAAAAAAGAAAAGAATGAAAAAAAGTCATTAAATTTACCTAAAGGAATTACTAAGTGTTCTGACGGTCGTTACCAAGCTAGATATACTTATGAGGGACATCGATATTGTTTATATGGTAGAGATGTAAATGAACTTGAGGAAAGACTAAATAATGCAAAATATGAGATACAACACGGTATCTATGCAAAGGAAGATAGAATTTCACTAAATGCTTGGTATGAGACATGGATGAATGAATACAAATCAATGACAGTGAAACAGGGTACCGTGGAGAGCTACGAGTGTATGTATCTTTATTATGTGAAACCAGTATTAGGTAAGAAACTAATAAAAGATATTCGTGGTGAGCATATTCAGAAATCGTATAATGATCTATCAAGAAATGGTTATTCGAAATCTACAATTTCACTTATTCATGTTCTACTTGGTGCTATGTTTAAGCAAGCTCTAAAGAATGAATTAATCAAAAAGAATCCAGTTGATTTGACAACCTTACCAAGAGCAGAAAAGAAAAAAGAAAGAAGAGTTCTGACGTTAAATGAGCAAGAGATTTTAATAAAAGAAATCACAGGGCATGAATTAGAACCGGTGATACGATTATCTTTAGCAACAGGATTAAGGGTTGGAGAGGTTACAGGATTAGAATGGTGTGATGTTGATTTTGATAAAAAAGAGATAACCGTCCGCGGAACATTAAAGTGTACAAGAAAGGGAATGGAATATTATAAGGATACGCCCAAAACGAATAAAAGTACTCGAAGC
>DPVV01000311.1:0-305 GCA_003526525.1 Lachnoclostridium phytofermentans
AAGCACAGTAAGTAAGGAAATAAATTCATGTTTAAAACTTTGTTCAAATCAATATTTAATTTTGAGGAATATGATCTAAAGCATTATCAGGTATCATTACTAGCTGTCATATCGATACTTGGTGTTATTGGTATGGTGTTGATCAGGCGTTTACAAGATGCGAATGAAAGACAATTTGAAAAGCAAATCATTGGTTATGCAGTTGGTTTAATTGTTGCGGTGGTTGTCTCTTTAATAGACTACCACTTTGTTGCCAAGTTCTTTATTCCGCTTTACATTATTAATTTAGCTTTACTTGTAATCAC
>DPVV01000311.1:554-975 GCA_003526525.1 Lachnoclostridium phytofermentans
GAGTTAACCAGAATCATAATGATCATATTCTTAGCAAAGTTTTTTGACATCGTAAGGCGGCAAATTAATAAAGCATCGATCATTTTGCTAGCGTTAATTCTAATGGTATTACCAATTAGCTTAATCTTTATTCAGCCGGATTTATCAGTAAGTATTGTACTTTTAGCAACATTTTTATGTATGTTTTATATGGCAGGGCTTAGCTACAAAATAATTTTGCCAACATTGGCGATTGGGATACCAAGTTTTATCGCGTTCTTTTGGTACGTTCAGCAAGATTACCAAGTGATTCTTACACCTTACCAAAGAGATCGTATCTTAGCTATGCTACATCCAGAGATGTTTCCGCAGCTGGCTTATCAACAGGTAAATGCTGCTAAGTGTATTCGTGCTGGTGGTGTCTCTGGCAAGTTGTTAGCAG
>DPVV01000311.1:1080-5815 GCA_003526525.1 Lachnoclostridium phytofermentans
CGCTCTTCCGATCTTCTCTGGCAAGTTGTTAGCAGATGCTGATGCTACGCTAAAATCTGCAAAAGTACCAGTTATAGAGAGTGACTTTATCTTCACTGCGATTGCAGAAGCATTTGGTTTTGTCGGAAGCATGATAGTCATAGTATTACTAATGATTTTTATCTATAAAGCATTAAAAATTGCTCGAATGGCGAAAGATTTTATGGGAATGTTAATTGCTTCTGGTATTGCATCATTGACGATGTTTCAGCTTTTTGTTAATATTGGAGTTGTAACTTCGTTATTACCGAATACCGGAATTCCGTTGCCATTTGTTAGCTCGGGATTAAGTGCTTTATTAGGAAATATGCTGATGGTAGGCGTATTACTTAATGTAAGTCTTCAAAATAAAAGAATGTTACCACAAAGGGAGACATTATCACTATAGCATAAAAGAGGAGGTAGGAACGTGAATATTGGAATGATAGCGCACGATGCGAAAAAGAAATTGATGCAGAACTTCTGTATAGCGTACCGTGGTATTTTGTCAAAACATCAATTATATGCGACAGGAACCACAGGTAGATTAATTGAAGAGGTAACAAACTTAAATGTTCATAAATATTTAGCAGGTCATTTAGGTGGTGAACAGCAGATGGGAGCACAAATAGAGCATAACGAAATTGATATGGTTATCTTTTTACGTGATCCTTTAACTCCAAAATCACACGAACCAGATATTATGACTGTTGTCCATCTTTGTGACACACATAATATTCCACTTGCGACCAATCTAGCTACAGCTGAGCTTTTGATTAAAGCTTTGGATCGTGGCGATTTGGATTGGCGTGATATATTCAAGGGAAAATAGTTTAACTTCTTATTTAAGCAGTATTCAATCTGCAAGCAGATTGAATATGCATGGGTATAGAGTCAAAATACAACAGTATAGAATTGGCAGATTGGAGTTCAAATTGAAGAAAATAGGTGTGTTAGTTTTAAGCATCAGTTTGCTACTTACGGGCTGTTCGAAACAATCAGATGTATTAATGCTATATTCCGGTACAGATGGTAAATTAAATGAAAGTATCGGAACTTATGTAGATGCTGTAGCTGCGGATTTTCTAACAAAAGATTACAGTGTCGTGGAAGAAAGTCAAAACCACATGGAAGATCCAGCAATTCCAGCAACTGCAGCATTCATGTTTAATGATACAGATCATCAAGTATTATTTGCAAAAAATGTATACGATAGAATCTATCCAGCAAGTACAACGAAATTGTTGACAGCACTTATCGCACTTAAGTATGGTAATCTAAAGGATAGTGTAACGATAGAAAAAGACAATGCAGGAGTTACCACGTATGGAGCTAAGCTATGTAATTTTAAAGCTGGTGACGTTGTTTCAATGGAAACTCTTTTGAATTGTTTATTAGTCTACTCTGGTAATGATGCAGCAATCGCAATCGCAGAGCATATGTATGGTTCTGAAGAAGAATTTGTAAAAAAGATGAATGAGGAAGCTGCTAATATTGGGGCAACCAATACGCATTTTACAAATCCTCATGGATTACCTGATCCGAATCATTATACAACAGCATATGATATGTACTTAATCTTTAAAGAATGTTTAAAATACGAGAAATTTGTTCCGATTATAAAACAGCAAAACTATGAGGCTTCCATTACAGACAAGGACGGAAAGCTTCGTAGAAAATCTTATGAAACCACAAATATGTTTTTACTTGGTACGAAAGAGACTCCGGAAGGAGTTACAGTGTTTGGTGGAAAAACTGGAAGTACCGGTGATGCGGGAGATTGTTTGATTCTTTACAGTACCTCAGCGGAAGGAAAAGCGTATATTAGTTCAGTTTTTAAAGCTGCAGGGAAAACGAGTTTATATAATCAACATGCTCACCTTTTAGAGATGGAATAAGTGTTTTATCTCCTTTGTTCGACATTAGTTGTCAGATAATTAAAAATGAAATAATGGAATTATTATGCAAATTAGGATTGTTTTTTCATTTCGTTTATACTATAATATGAGTAAGCAAGAAATCGTTTATAATGTAAAGGAGGAGATTGCGATGATACAGATTATTGTAGGTGCAAAAGGTAAAGGTAAGACAAAAATTCTAATTGATAAGGCAAACTCAGAAATTGAGGCCGTGAAAGGGAATGTAATTTATCTTGATAAGAGCAATAAGATTATGTATGAACTCAATAACAAAATACGTTTGATTAACGTAAGAGATTATTGTATTGAAACTCCGAAAGAATTTATAGGATTTGTGTGTGGTCTGATTGCAGCCAATCATGATCTGCAAAAAATTTATCTAGACAGTTTTATGAAAATAGCATGTACAAGCCTAGAAGATATCGATGGTGTACTTGATAAGATAGAGATGATATCAACAAAATACCAAGTTGACTTTATCATCAGCATCTCCATTAGTGAAAACGATTTGCCTGACACTAAGAAACAGAACGTGATTGTAGCTCTTTAAGATTGTAAAATTTTCTCCAAAAAAAGCGGTTTTGCACTTCAATTACGGAATAAATACTCCGTACTATCGTGTAAAACCGCTTCCTTTATGAAATATTCTTTTTACTCCAGTCGTAGACTGTTCAGTCAGTAGACTGTTCAGTCGGTAGACTATTCAATCTTTAAGACTGTACAGTCATTATGACTGTTTTGTTATTTAGTGCAACAATTTACGAAAGCGCTTATTCGTAATTATGAGGTAGTTAAATTCCTCATTTTGTAACATGATTACATATCGTCATTTTTTAATCTACCAAAATAGCTTAAAGCATATAAACCGGATATACCGACTAATGCATATATGGTGCGAGCTATAATGGTCATATTACCAAATATGAATCGTACTAAATCAAACTGGAAAAATCCAATTAACCCCCAGTTGACTGCACCGATAATAACAAGAACTAGAGCAATATAATCAATAACTTTCATATTTTACACCTCCTATGTGTTCTAGTTAATGGTAGTGTAAACAATCCATGGTTTTTTATGCAAACAACCAGTGGAATAAAATAGTAAAATAAAAGAGGTTATTATGCAAGAGAATTCAAAGGTAGTCAAATTTAAAAAAAGAAGATCGATTAATATAGGTGTTATCATTTTCATAATAATCTTAATTTATACAGTGTTAAATGTTTATTTTTATTTATCGAAACCTCAGATTTCGATTTATGAGGTTTCAGAGCAGCCACTATCTCAGGAGAATATTGTACAGGGTGTGATAATTAGAGAAGAAAAGATGGTTACTACAGATCGATCTGGTTACGTGAATTACTACTTTCGTGAAGGCGCCAGAGTTGCAAAGGATGCTACAATCTATTCTATTGATGAAAGTAAGAAGATTTATGAAAAACTAACGGATACGACAGGTGGAATAAAATTTTCTAAGATGGATGCAGCCAGTATACGTAAAGATATTGCAAAATTCAAATATACGTATCAAGATAGCAATTATTCAGATGTTTATAATTTTAAAGATGAGATATCAGCTAGTATACGTAATATTTTGGATGTTAATTTGCTTTCTAACATGCAGGAGATTATTAACAGTACTGGCTTAAGCTCAAATTTTGGTGTTGTGAAAGCTCCAGAGACAGGAATTATTTCTTATTATTCTGATACTCTTGATGGCTTATTGGCAGACAATGTATCAGAAACAACATTTAACATGGAACAATATGAAAGAAAGAATTTGCGTACCGGAGAAATCATTGAAAATAATCAAAATGTATATAAACTATTGACAGAAGATCATTGGAATATTGTTGCACCTATTTCTGCAGAATTAGCGGACCAATTACAAGATAGGAAAACAATTACTTTTACGATAATGCTAGATCAATTTCAAATGAGAGCACCATTTACAGTATATCAAAAAGGAGAATCGTGGTTTCTAAATATTGCATTGGATAAGTATGTTACAAGATATTTAAGGGAAAGATTTCTAGAGATAGAGATCCAGTTAAAAGCAGAATCAGGATTAAAAATACCAAAGTCAGCCATTACGGAAAAGGAATTTTATATGGTTCCTATAGAGTATTTTACCAATGGTGGTGACTCTGGCGAGCTTGGCTTAGTTCGTGAAGTATATAATGAAACAACAAAAGCATTAGAACCACAATTTACAGCATGCGAAATATACTATGAAGATGAAACTTATGGTTATGTCGACAAAGAAACCTTTGGAATTAACGATTATATTCTATCGGATAAAACTACGGATAGATTCCGAATTAGTTTGGTAGGTAAATTGGAAGGAGTTTATAACGTTAATAAGGGGTATACCGTTTTTAGACGTATTGAACGATTGTCCGAAAACGATGAGTATGTGATAATAAAAAAAGGTACGAAGCGAGGACTATCTGTATATGACCATATTGCACTAGATGCAACGAATGTGATAGAATCTGCAGTAATATATTAAAGCATACAGATAATTCGATGGTTTGAGGCTTCTTTGATACAAGCTAACAAAATAAGTAAGATAGAATGGAGGCTTCTATGATACAAGAAAATATAACTAATGTATTACAAAAGATTGAGGCGGCTTGTAAGCGAAGCAACCGATCAAAAGAGGAAGTTATATTAATTGCAGTTAGTAAGACGAAACCGATTGAGATGTTAATAGAAGCTTATCATGCTGGGTTAAGAGAATTTGGAGAAAATAAAGTCCAGGAGTTATGTGATAAGTGTGAAAAATCTAGATTTTT
>DPVV01000311.1:6029-6554 GCA_003526525.1 Lachnoclostridium phytofermentans
AAATCTAGATTTTTCACACAGATACAACTAAGTAATGATTGCAAAAATGAAAATGTAAAGTCCTTTCATGATAATTACAATCAACCTAAGTCATCTATAACACAATTAAACAATTCTTATCATGATATTAATTCATCTCACGAGATAAAATGGCATATGATAGGTCATTTGCAGAGAAATAAAGTGAAATATATCGTGGATAAAGTAACGTTAATACACTCTGTGGATTCCTATCGTTTGGCAGAGCAGATTGATATCGATGCTAAGAAAAAAGGAGTCTTGGTCGATATATTGATTGAGATAAATATTGCTGACGAAGAATCGAAATTTGGTGTCAAACCGAGCGAGGCTGAGGCGCTAATTCGCGAGATTTCAAGCTTGTCCTCGATACGTGTCAAAGGTTTAATGACAGTGGCACCTTATACAGAAAATCCAGAGGAAAATAGAACCTATTTTAAAAAAATGCACCACTTACATGTTGACATCAATGAAAAAAACATTGATAATGTATTTATGAAAATACTT
>DPVV01000136.1 GCA_003526525.1 Lachnoclostridium phytofermentans
AACAGACGCTTAAAAACTTCTGTTGATTCTTCCGATTTTTACTTCGTGTTATATTTATTAAATCAAGTTTACTCACGTTGCATTCCATGTTTATTCTTATCTTATGTTCTATTTTTTTATAGATATCAAGTTCTTTGTCACTTTTACTTATTTTATTTTAGAACTCAACTTTACTGAGCTTCCAGATATCCCTTACATATTCCTCAATGGTTCGATCCGAAGAGAATTTTCCACATTTAGCAACATTTAATATTGCTGCTTTTGCCCAAGCTTCTTTCTTACGATATGCTGCTTCGACACGTTTTTGAGCTTCCTCGTAAGAGCGAAAATCCTTTAGGATAAAGTATTGATCTGCCTTCTCATAATCGTTTGTATCAAGTAAGGAATTGTATAGCTCACGAAATAAATCTTTGTTTTGTGCAGAATAGAATCCATCCACTAATTGATCTATAACACGTTTGATATCAGAATCAGAATTGTAAATATCCCTAGGTTGATACCCTCCGTTTAATTCATAATGAATAACCTCATCAGAACTAAGACCGAAGATAAAGGCATTTTCTAAGCCCACTTCCTCCACAATCTCAATATTTGCTCCATCCATAGTACCTAAGGTGAGTGCACCATTTAACATAAATTTCATATTCCCTGTTCCAGACGCCTCTTTGCTTGCTGTTGAAATCTGCTCAGAAACATCTGCTGCAGCAAAGATTATCTCCGCATTTGATACTCGGTAATTTTCTATAAATACTACCTTTAATTTATCTCCTATGGAAGTATCATAATTAATGACCTCACCCACATTATTAATTAATTTAATAATTGCTTTTGCTCTACGATATCCAGCAGAAGCCTTCGCACCAAAGATAAAGGTTCTAGGATAAAACTCCATGTCAGGATTCTCTTTTAACTTATTATATAAGTACATCACGTGTAAAATATTTAAAAGCTGACGTTTGTACTCGTGCAAACGCTTTACTTGAACATCAAAGATTGAATTTGGATTCACATCGATACCATTATGCTCTTTGATATAGGCTGCAAGACGAAGTTTATTGTGATATTTTATCTCCATAAACTTTTCGCCAGCCTCTTGATCCACTGCATAAGGGGTTAATTGGTTCATCTGAGATAAATCTAAAATCCACCCATCACCGATTTTTTCAGTAACAAATGCAGCCAGCTCTGGATTTCCGTGCAATAAAAATCTTCTTTGAGTGATGCCATTCGTCTTATTATTAAATTTTTCTGGCCACAATTCATAAAAATCACGTAACTGTTGCTTCTTTAAAATTTCCGTGTGTAGCTTTGCAACACCATTGACAGAAAATCCAGCAACAACCGCAAGATTTGCCATTTTAACCTGTCCGTTATAAAGAATAGCCATCTTTTCAATCTTTTTATAATCCCCAGGATATCGCTGTTGCAGCATAAAGACAAATCGACGATTTATCTCATCAATAATTTGGTATACTCTCGGAAGTAGGCGCTCAAAAAGTTCAATCGGCCATTTTTCTAAAGCTTCTGACATAATAGTATGGTTGGTATAGGCACATGTCTTGTTCGTAACTTCCCATGCTTCCTCCCAGGTTAAATAGTAATCATCCATTAGAATTCTCATTAGCTCAGGAATTGCTACCGTCGGATGCGTATCGTTGAGTTGAAAACATATCTTCTCATGAAGTTTTCGAATATCGCTGTGATTCTGACTGTATTTTGCAACTGCTCGCTGTAGACTTGCGGATACAAAGAAATATTGCTGCTTTAATCTTAGCTCTTTTCCTGCATAATGATTATCATTCGGATACAAAACTTCGCAAATGGTTCTCGCAAGGTTTTCCTGTTCCACTGCCTTTTGGTAATCGCCTTTGTCAAATGAATCAAGATTAAATGTATTGATTGCTTCCGCATCCCATATCCTTAAGGTATTTATCATACGATTTCCATAGCCCACTACTGGTAAATCGTATGGGATTGCACGAACAGATTGATAATTTTCTTGAATAAAGATTTCTCTACCGCTTCCGTCCTTTATCATTCGTACATATCCGCCGAATTTCACTTCTTGTGCGTACTCCGTTCGTTTCATTTCAAAAGGATTTCCATCTTTTAACCACAAGTCGGGAACTTCCACCTGAAATCCATCTTCAATCTTTTGTTCAAACATACCGTATTTATAACGAATACCACAACCATAAGCTGGATAGTTTAAGCTCGCTAAAGATTCTAAGATACATGCGGCAAGTCTTCCAAGTCCACCATTTCCAAGTGCTGCATCCGGCTCCTGATCTTCAAGGTTATTAAGATCTACTCCCATTTCCTCCAATGCATCATGCACTACCTTATCAGCCTTTAAGTTGATAATATTATTTCCTAGCGCACGCCCCATAAGAAATTCCATGGATAGGTAGTAGACTATTTTTACATCCTTCTCTTCAAATTTCCTATGAGTCTCCATCCACTGGTCGATGATGATATCCTTCACCGCATAGGACACAGCCTGAAATAACTGCTGTTTCGTTGCATCATTTACATTTCTACGGAAAAGTGTCTTTAAAAATTTTTCAACACCTCGTTTAAACTCTTCCTTCTTTAACTCCATACTCATTCCTCCCTTTACTAAGAAGATTCTTTTCTCAGCCTGCACTATCTGATTATTATGTGCATTAAAGTATCTTTTCTCCGCTTCTTAAGTTTTTCAACTACCACTTAAGAGATTGGATTTCTAACTACTGAAAAAATGATTGCTTGTATCTCGTCAAATCATAAAAAGGGTCACTATATCGTATGTCATGATTTTTATATGGTTCCTTTTAAGTCACTTCCTGCTAGTATCCTTAACGAACGTATAAGACAAACTTTATATTACTACGATCTAAAAAAGGTTATTTGATTATACCATTTTGACTTCTTGTAATACAATAGAAATTCATATTTCTCTCTATCTTGCTTGCATAACCGCAGCAATCGCTGGTGGTGCCACAGTTATGAGCCATTTTAACGATTCTAGTTTCTGACTTGTAAAGTCCTTCCTTCAAATCGATGAAAAACAACCTTGAAATCTTGGACTAAAGTGGAGACTATTGTTGGTGTAACAGGATTTGTTGGGGCGTTGATTATTTTATTCTTTGTTAAATAGTAACTAGCTTAAGTTTTTTTCTAGGATCTTTCTGATAAATCATCCTCTATAAAATACTAAGGAGTAACTTTGATTTACCATATCAAAGTTACTCCTGTTTTGTTACTGTTATACGACTGTAGGTAATAAAGCTTGCTACTTAAATTAGTTAAGTTGGACGTTTCTATACTATCCGTTATTTTCACTAGTTTAATTATGATCTATTTGAACAAAAACTTTACTGATTCTCTTCCCTTCAACGTCATGAATCCGTAAGTTTATGTTATTTACTCGTATTTGAGTTCTATCTAGTTCTTCTGGAATGTATCCCAGCTGTTCGATGAAAAATCCTGATAAAGTTTCTGATTTCCCTTTTTTAAGATCAATCGAGAGTTCGTAATTTACATCATCTATTGTCATCGCACCATTTACAAGAAACTCATTTTCATTTAATTCCACAAAATCTACTTCACTGTGCTTATCATCAATATCCCCGACGATTTCTTCCACAATATCTTCCATTGTAACAATACCAAGAAATCCTCCATACTCATCAATTAAGATTGCCATACGATTCTTATCTTTTTGTAATTCCTGAAATAGAGATACTACAGACTTGGTATCATTTACATAATGAGGCTTTCTCATAAGTCTTCTCACATCTTCTGGTAAGAAACTATGGTGTTTCCAGTAAGGAAGACATTCCTTTATGTTTAATATACCAATAATATTATCTTTATTACCGTCATAAACTGGAATTCTTGAATACCTAGATTCAAAAATACCATCCAATTGTTCCTCCATAGGATGATTGATATCGATGCCAAATACATCCTTTCTTGGGACCATGATTTCTCTTGCTGTCTTATTGGTAAACGAAAATACGCCATTGATCATTTCTGTTTCTAACTCATGAAAGACACCTTGCTCACTTCCAGAAGTCAACATCGCCAAAATTTCTTCTTCTGTTACCACATCCTCTACTGTCTGTTTATGAAAACCAAGCAGTCGTAAAACACCATTCGTAGAAAGTGATAATAACCGTATAAATGGAGACATAAATTTTGATATGGTGTTAATTGGATTCACCACAAATAAACTAAAGCTCTCAGCCTTTAGTAGCGCAATCCTTTTTGGTACCAATTCACCGAACACAAGGGTAAAATAAGATAATAAAATAGTCACAAGAACCATAGCAATTGTTTGGCTATAAGGTATCGATAACGACTCCATATAACCGCCAAGTACCTTTGAGATACCAGTTGCTGCAGACGCACTCGAAAAAAAACCTGCTAACGTAATTGCTACCTGAATTGTTGATAAGAATTTGGTAGAGTCATCAGATAAAGATACGATTAGCTTTGCACGTTTGTTACCGGAATCCGCCAAAATTTTCATCCTGTTCTTGTTTACTGAAACAACTGCCATCTCAGCACCGGCAAAAAATGCATTAACTAATGTTAAAAGAATAAGAATGCTTATTTGAAGCATAATATTACCCGCGTCGGGGTCAGGGTCTGATTCCATAAAATCCTCCTAAATAAATATTTTTGGGATATATTATACTACATGATGTAAAT
>DPVV01000574.1:0-311 GCA_003526525.1 Lachnoclostridium phytofermentans
CACTACCAAGTAGTATTTAGAATCTACCGGATTTTTATATAATGTGTTATATCCTTGATAAAATGGTACGATGATTCTTGCTAGGTTGGTGAGTTCGCTTAAATTACGGAAGGAGAATATTTTATAGAGAGAGCTTGCTAACTGAACAAACTCCTCGTTAGCCTTCGCCTGTTGTTCGGATTGCTTTTGGTTTGGAACAAATTCTTGCTTAGAAGTATTACTTTTATCGCGTTTACCAAGTAATTCACCAAGGTGTTCAAAACAATTTAAAATCTCATCTGCGTAAGCATCTTCCTCTTCTTCCTCTTCCT
>DPVV01000574.1:533-5749 GCA_003526525.1 Lachnoclostridium phytofermentans
CTTCCTCTTCTTCCTCTTCCTCTAAGTCATCATCATCAGATGCATAAGGTGTAAAGTTGGAAAATCTAGTGTCTAGTTCATCTGGGTCCTCTACTTTAGTAATCACAAGAACCAAACAATCTGCCGATACCGGTGTTGCTTCTATCATCAGTGGAATATCTTCCGCTTCAAAACCAAATTCATAAGCAGCCTGTTGCATCATCTCTCGAAAGAGCTGTTTCGCTTTGTCACTACCGTATGCTAATTCGCTAATGCGTAGTTCCCGGTCCATAAGATCTTCCTTATTCAGTGTGCATCGAATTTGAGTATCGCTTATTTTTTCAAGTTTCATAGAATCACACCCCTTTCTATTCTTACGGCTCTATTCTATTTTGAGTTTTAACATCATTTGCACTGTGTATACAACAAGGGCTGGTAACCCTATTGTCTTGTACAAAGTATAATTGATAACCTTAGAGAAGTCAATAACCTATGCATTTTAGTCCTCTCGTCAGAATTACTAAAAATATCACATTACTTTGTACAGCACAGATTGACGATTCTCATTGCATCGGAAAGAAAAGTTATCTATAATAGAGATAGATTCTTTTCCATCTTAATTCATGACAAGGAAAGTTCTCAAAGTTCTTTTTCTTGTACATGTCAAGCGAATTGACTTGCTAATTCATCTTGATAAACTTATGAGACGCGTTATGCTCATGAATTTATATTGCTTAATGATTATCTATTTTCCGGTAGAAAGGAGAGTATGCAAAACGACCTTTGGTTTGGAAAATATCGTATCCAAAAAGTACTGAAAAGACATGAGGATACTATAGTATATTTAGCGGAACATATATCGTTACATAGTCTTTGTATTTTAAAGAAAATTGATAAGAAATCTCCTTTGTGTAGGGGATTATACCAAGAGGCAAAAGTTCTTAGCAGTCTACATCATCCATCAATCCCATGTGTCTTTGATTTCATTGAAACTGAGAGTTTTACTTGTTTAATACTTCAATACCTGCCAGGTAAAACATTATTAAGTGTCTGTCAATCTTTTGATATTTCTGAGAAGTTGATTCTATCATATGCAATCTTATTATGTGATATTCTTAAGTATCTTCATTCCCAAAAGCAACCTGTACTTCATCTTGACATAAAACCCTCAAATCTTTTGATATCTGAATCTGAACTTTATTTAATTGACTTTGGTAGTGCGATAAGAAAATCAGATATACGAAAAGATTTTTTTGGAACAAGATGGTTTGCGCCACCGGAACAGTATGAACAATCGATTCTTGATGAGCGCACGGATATCTATGCATTTGGTATGGTATTGTATTATATGGTATTCGGACAAGAATATACGAGGAGAAAAGGGGAAAATATTGAAGAAAATAACCGATGTAGCAAGGAATTATCAGCGGTTATTAATCGTTGCTTAATGCTTAAGAAGACAATCAGGTATTCGTCTATCATGGAGATTAAAAAACGATTATTACAGATACAACAAAAACAAAATAAAGCCGGAGAAGGAAAAGCGTCAGCTAGTTATTCAGTGAGTGGTTCACAACGTCATATTGGATGTACTCATTTTGCAATAAAATTATGTAAATTTTTAAAATATCAATATGGAAATTGCCTTTATATCGAAAGCAATCCTACACGTGCAGTATGTGATATGTTAACGGAAAATGGGAGACTAAATTCAGATGGAATCTACGAATATGAAGGAATTCCTATGTTACCTTTCTACGAAGGGAGGATTCTCTCTGATGAAATGTTATCTAAGTATAAGCATATTGTTTATGATTATGGAGTTCTCAGAGAAGAATATAGAGAGGACTTCTTAAAAGGAAAACATTGTTTTACTGTTGTTGGGGCAAAGGATTGGGAGATAACTAACACAAAACAGCAACAAAACCTATTAAAAAGTAGTAAAGTGATTTATTTAGCAAATTTTATCACTACAAAGGAGCAGGCAAAGCTATTACGCGCCATGAATTTACAAATTGAACGATTGCCATATGAATCAATTACACTCACAGGAAAAACATCGGAAACGATGAAAATGCTAAGAGATATCCTATAAATAAATTAGTTTTAGATAAATAAATTAGTTTTAAATAAATAAATTGATTTAGAATGGAAAGAAAAATTGAGAATGAAGAAAAGTAAAAATATGAATGGAAAGAAAAAGATGAGAATGAGAAAAAGTATAAAAATGTAGTAAAAAAAAGAATGAGAAGAAAGAAAAGAACGAGATTGGAGAAGGATGAAAAAGAATAGGATAGAGGTGTATAAGAGAATAGGGCTACTGGGTTTGCATAGAAACTCTGGAGTCACTCATCTTACGTTATTGATGGCTCAGTATCTAAGTGGGTGTCTAGGGCATAAGGTCACTGTATTTGAAAAGAGTGGCCGTTTTGATTTAGCTTCTCTATCAAACTATTACTCTGTTAACGAAAAGTGGACCGATGGATTTAAGTTACATGGAATTCAGTTTTTAACTAAATGCAATGTAACTGAAAACAATGATTATAAATATAAGTATAAAAATTCTGATAAAAATGGATGTGTGCTTATTGATTTTGGTACGAACTATAAGGAAGTTATGGAAATAAAGGAAAAGTTAGATATCGTGGTTTTTGTATTCATGAATGCACCGTGGTATCAAGCAGAGGAGTTGTTATTAAGATATATGACGGATGATAAAACTCAATTTAAAAAGGCAGCCATATGTAATATGGCTACAAAAAGGTCATTAGCACATGGTTTAAAATTACCGATAAAACCGAGCGTACTTGGATTAGAACCAGTATTTTTTAATCCATCAGCGGAAGCAATATGTCTATTTGAATCTATGCTACGTATGTAATAAATGTAATTTCATATTCTTTAAAAACAAATTTCACGAAGTACGCTTTTTCTTATTTATGGCAAGCACATCTGCAAGCAGAGGTGATTTACAATAGATATTCGTTTTTAAATTTTTTTAGGCATTCACTTAAATGATTAAGTAATGAGCATTGCAACTTTGTATCAGTAATCTGTATCAAATAGGAGTTAAGATGCATATCACACCTTCTTATTCCAAGCAAATTAATCAAATGTTCTTATGATACATATCAGGGTCTTAATTTCGAAGGGCTGAAAATTTCTACAGCCGTTATTCCAAATCAAACACTCGCACCAGTGATGTAATCTACTTGATCGTTTAAGATGTATAAATGCAACTTGAGTTTCGCATAATAATTCGAGAACTCACATGACAAGACAGTCTTTTATCTGTAAATCGCTTTAGGAGCAATTATCTCAATACACTGCTTCTTGCAATTAGGATAAAAGACTGTTTTTTATGTGCCAAATATGGGTAAAATCTAAGAGTAGAATTTGCTGATTTTATGGTTAAAAGCGAAGAGATAGCTAGAAGCTTATAAACTAACACAAGAAATTTTAATGCTTAATTTATATTTTTTTAAGGAAAAAGAGAGGAAATCATCGAAATAATAGATGACGATACTTGGGAAAAATGCTATAATATTCACCATGGATTAGTTTACCTAGGTATTCACATGCGTACAAAACGCATAGGAGAATACGAAGAGAGGTTAGTGTGAAAAAACAAGTTGTTTCACACACAAATATGAGCCTGCGTCCCAAAGTTTGCAGGCTATGGAAAGGCATGGTTTTTAAGATGGATAAAAGAAAAAGAATTACAATCATCGGAGCTGTCGCGGTAGTGGTTGTTGTACTTGCGATTGTTGTATCTTATATCGTTGAAAAAAATACACCAAGTAAAGAAGTAAAAGCATTATCCGAATACTATCAAGTTCCTGAAGGGGAAGCGATGGTTATCATGGATGATATCGTTTATGAGAAAAATGCAAAACTTTTAGATGGTGTTTTATATATGGATCTCGATACCATAAAAGATAAGTTCAATAAGAGATTTTATTGGGATGCGATAGAAAATGTATTAATCTACACAACACCAACAGAAATTATTAAGGCAGAGGTAGGAACAAAAGATTATCTTGTTAATAAAAACAAAGTATCAGCAAACTATCCAGTCGTAAAGATGGTTAATACAGAGGTTTATGTAGCACTACCATTTGTTGCAGAATATTCTGATATGCGTTATATGGCTTATGAAAATCCGGATTTAGTTGTAATTCAGTGTAAATGGGGAGATTACTTGTTTGCCGATGTGGAGAATGCAACACAGGTAAGAACAGGAGCAACCATAAAAAGTCCCATTTTAAAAGAACTTAATAAAGGTGATCGTGTTTTATTAATCAATAATGGTGGAAATCAAGCAAATGGATTTTTAACCGTTATGACAGAAGAAGGAATCAGAGGATACGTCCGTAAAAAGAACCTTTCAAATTCTTACTATGATAAGGTTACTAGTACCTTTGAAGCTCCTGTATATTCAAGCATTGCAAAAGATTATAAAATTAATTTAACCTGGCATCAGGTTACCAATCAAGAAGCTAATAAAAAGTTAGGAGAGGTAATAGATTCTACGAAGGGTGTTACGACGATATCACCAACTTGGTATCGTATTAACTCTAAAGAAGGAACATTAGCCTCTTTGGCAAGTGAAAGCTATATAGAAAAAGCTCATGGTATGGGAATTGAAGTATGGGCGCTAGTGGATAATTTTGATCCTAATGTTGATACCTATGAGGTATTATCAAAAACTTCAAGTAGAGAGCGTTTGATTAATGAATTGATAGCAGAAGCTATAAAATATAACCTCGATGGTATTAATATTGATTTTGAGAATTTATCAGTGGAAACAGGTCCACATTATATTCAATTCTTACGTGAGCTCTCTGTGAAGTGCCGAAGCAATCAGATTGTATTATCATCTGATACTTATGTTCCAGCATCTTACTCTAAGTTCTATGACAGACAAGAACAGGGGGCTGTACTTGATTATGTTATAATTATGGCATATGATGAGCACCATAGTAAATCAGAAGAAGCTGGTTCTGTTGCGTCCATCGGTTTTCTACAAAAAGCAATTGATGATACGTTACTTCAAGTGCCAAAGGAAAAGCTTATTATGGGAATACCATTTTATTCAAGACTGTGGAAGGAATATACGGAGCTTGGTAATCCAGCACTTGCTTCTGAGGCAGTTAGTATGACGAGTGCTGAAAAAACGTTAGAAGCGAACAAAGCAACAAAGAGCTGGGTCTTCACGACAGGAGATCGGAAGAGCG
>DPVV01000576.1 GCA_003526525.1 Lachnoclostridium phytofermentans
TTTGCGAAGAAGTTGACGTACAGCCTGAACCACATAGTTTAAAGTCATTGCAGATATTTTTTATCGCCCTGTAGGATGATCGATATACATCGGCATAATCCTCTAGAGTAAAAAATCCAAAAAGATGTAAATCCACTGAAATCCACGGTGAAAATAGCCACCGCTTCAGTTCTTCAATCCCGTAACGCACAACCAGATGCTCCATTAATCCGGAAATAAGGTGGTTCCACTGCTCTATATCCGCGGGAGGCGATAGGTACACAGGTCTTTTGAAAATCTGCACCCTGTTTTTTGCCATAGCGGAAGGCATATGCCCCAATTCCAACATGGGTTTCGCCCCCGTAGAAAGAATGAAGTCCAGAAGTTGATCCAGATACACATAATTAACAGATATTTTACCATAGAAATCACTGGTATACAGCATCATATCATCATCCAGGATTCCCTTGCATCTAATGTAACGGAATCCTACCGTTTTCTGAAGATTCACTATCTGATTCTGCATGGAGGCGTTTAAAATATCTCTCGCATATCCGGCATTTATCATTATCTTCCAATTGTGGCTAAGCTGACAGCGTACATTGCTGATATTAGCCGATATTTCGCAGGTCCCCGCAGCAGGTAGCGTAACCACTTCTTCTGCTTGTTCAGCATATTTCATCAGTGATGTAAATGATGTAGAAAAACCTTCCTCCACTAGCACATCCGGCTGATAATGACTGCGTTTCATCTCCCCCATGCTACGTCTATACTGTCCCGGGGTAATGCCGTTATGCTGCTTAAAAGCATCTATCAGGGCACTTGGGCTGGAAAACCCGCTTTCATATGCAATTTCGGTAATCGTTTTCTCACCCCGAAGCAGCGCAGCTGCATGAAGCAGACGTACCTGTGTCAGATACCCGGTAAATGAAATCCCCAGATATTTCTGAAAGCTTCTTGAAATATAAGATGCACTCAGATAGGTATGAGAGGATAAATCCGCAAGCGTAATACTATCGCGATAATTTCTATGAATATAGTCTACCGCTGCCCGAAGTCTTTCTCTCCCCGATTCTTTGCCTGATCTTTTTTTATTTTTGGAAAAATTTCTGAGTAGATCATCCATCAAAGTTATGATCCTGCTCCGAAGATGGATGGAGAGGTCGGATTCTTTTTTATACCACGCTCGGAAAGCCAATGCGAAATCACGTCTGAGAATATCAAAAATCTGTTGCTTGTCTTCGCTGTACAGAAATGATTTGCAGTTGATATTCGGATTACTGGTTTCGGGGCTGAATGTGACTATAAATGATGGCGAAAGCAACAATGCAATTGCCAGAGCATTTTCTTCCAAAACGATGCTGTGCATCTGAAAACTGTTAATGACAAAGATATCTTCCTGTGAAATACTATATGCCTTATCAGCTTCCTCCATATGAAGCCAGCCATTTCCTTTCAGAATAAATACAATTTTAATTTCCTGACTCCATGCTTTAAAAGCTTCACCATGTTTCATCGTTATAAATTCAAATTCCGTATTTACACCATCATTCATATTCATCAACCCCCATCTAACCTATTCCGTCTGTACATGCTTTGTGCAGCGTCCTTTTGAATCAGGAGATGCGATTTTCAAATTAAATTATTAGAATTCTTTTGCTATTAAATCTGCCTTTTCTTTTCCTTCTTTTACTTTAGCTTCAACATCAGCTCCAATGATATCCAAATTCTCAATTGCTAATGTTTGAATATCACTAACACCAAGGAAACCTAAGATTGTTTTTACATAACGGTCTCCCATTTCATAAGGAGCGTTACCATACTCTCCACCTCTAGCTACAATGTGTACCGCCTTCTTATTTTGTAAAAGTCCTTTTGGACCTTCTGCTGTATAATGAAATGTAATGCCTGTTATGGAAATGTAATCAAAATAAGCTTTTAAGATTGCAGGGGATCCCAAGTTCCACATAGGCGCTGCAATTACATATTTATCTGCCTCTGCAAACTGAAATGCATACTTAAGGAATGTTGTATTTTTCTTAGTTTCATCTTTTATACAACCCATTGTTTCTAAATCCTCAGGACGTAAAAAATCAATTTTTTCTTTATATAAATCTAATTCAACTACCTCATCCTCAGGATGTTGCTTCTTATATTCCTCAATAAAATGATCGGATACCTGAAATGTTCTTGAAACGCCTTCTGGCTTAATATTTGCCTTGATATATAATACTTTACTCATAATATTCCTCCTATTATTCGTGCAATTTATTTCATACAACATTTATATAAAATCTTATACTAAATAGCAGAAGTCAAAGCGGATATCAATCCGCTTACTTTACTTGCCATAGCCTCATTGCCTCTACATGGCTTAATTACCGAGACCTAATGTATTCTTTAACAAATTTATCATCTGCTATCTTTGAGGTGATTGTATTTCTTTTTTCTCTCGATGTCAACAGCTTGGATTAAAAATTATTATAAGATTTATTTTAAGAATTTGATAAATAGGTGCTAATTTAGAACTGTCAATCAGGCTATTCTAAGGTTTAAATATTGTGGTGGGGTATAAAAAACTCCTTACCCATTTCACACTTTAGGGAGCAAGGGTAAGGAGTTTTGGTTAATCAATATCTGCTTTCCATAGACCATGTAAATTACAGTAAGCATAAGCGGCCATTGCCTTATCACCAGAGGATACATCAAATTGAACGATTGGTTCATCCCCATGGCGTAAGAATTTATACTGCCCACCACTTCGGGTTTCTAAAATGACGGTTGTAATAGAATGCTCTTCTGTCATTGGATGAGCAACACTTCCAACGTTTACTTTTACGGTATTACCGCTACAGGTGACAATAGGAATGTGTTTCTCCGTACTTGCCTCCATTGTATTAGGACTTATTTCTTCCGCGTTCTTAAGGTATTCAACAGAAGCATAAGTATTCGTAACTGGAATAATTAAACTGTCGTTATCGCATTTATAGAATTTCATCATAACTATATACTTCCTCTCTAAACTCCTTATTCTCCTCCAGGTCCATCTCTTCTTGGTACGTCATCTGGTGATACATCTTTGTAGTTATTAGAACAGTTTCTTGAGCTATTTGTTGAGCTATTTCTTGAGCTGTTTGTTGAACTATTTCTTGAGCTTTCTGTTGAATTTCTTGAGTTTTCTGTTGAATTTTTTGTACTGTTTTTATCTGGATTTGGAATATCTCCATCACCATATTCTGTATTATAGTCATAATCAAAATTTATTCCGTCTTTTGTTCCGCAATCTTTCGAGGAAGTCGTTTTCTTAATTTCCATAGAAACCTCTTTTCTGGCTCTATACGCCTAAATAATAGTGGATTATAAAAATAAAGCTTTTTGAAAATGAAAAGTGCCTTTTGACACATACTAATTAATAAATTTATGAAAAAATCCAAATTATGAAATTGTAATTCTAAATTTCCATGAATGAGCTTATAAAATTAAACATCATTATTTGGAATTGATTTTCTCTTAGCATTTGGATTTTGATTTTGATTTTCTGCTGTAATTGGTGTCTGACCGTTTGCTTTTTCTTTTCTTGCTTCCTTATTATCCGGTTGACTATCCTTTGGCATAGAAATCCTCCTTTCTTTTAATTCATGCTACGATTATTTAAAATTGATTTATTCCGTTACTAGTATTGGCAATCTGAATTATTCTATGTATGTTATTCCTAGGGAAAGAAAAAGAGCTCTTGCACATTAATGCAACAGCTCTAGTATTGTTTCTTATAGTTTATTAGGAAATCTAGTTTTAAATATTATTAAAATCCTATAGTTTTTTACTGTTATGAAAATTCATAATTAAAAATATTTAAAACTTTAACGTCTACTACCATACTCTTTTTTGAAGATAATTCATCATCTTAATTTTATTATCATGAAATTGAGAAATTCGATTAACATTGGCGCCAGAAGGATGTGGAAAACCTATTAATATTTGATTTTTTGAAATAAGTCCTTCACTTTCTAATTGAATTAGAACTTCTTCCACTGCTCGTCCAAGAGGAATAAGTAATACATTTTCTTTCTCCTTTAGACTATTGTATTCTTCTAGAAAGTTATCATAGATATACTTTGTTAGCAAATTGCTTTTTAGTAATTTTGGAGTATGTCCAGAATAATTTTGCTTCTTTAAAAAAACAGAATATGGTATTAAAGAAACGGTGTGTAATAATTCATCCTTCTCCGAAAAAAGTTCGCTTGTACTATTTATCCCTAATAAATTAGGTAATTCTAATTCATCCAGCATATGAATTATATTCTTTCTAATAACTCCACTAAAACGACCTGCTACTTTACATTCATATTGGATTTGTTCTATTGGCAAATTCAAATTAAGCCCTTTTTTAGCAGTTGCTATTGCAGTGCTCATCTGTTGAAATCCTGGGGTTATACCAATGATAAAAATCCTTGTCTCTATATTTCTATACTCATTATGGGGAGCATAATAAATTTCGATATCCCCTTCTTTTTCAATAAGAAATTCTCTTGTTAGAATTTCTTGCTTCTCGTATTTCTCTTTTAATGGTAACTTATTGATTGCATCCTGATAATCTAATAATGTTTTTTTCATAAAACCTGCCTCTACATAAAGGATTTTTAAGTAAATTGATTGCGTATGATAAGGTAATCAATTTAATATAAAATAATATTTCAATAGGATTTAAGACATAGCTCTTTTATCTATTACCAATATCTTGCCCTTTTTAAAAAGGATTACAACGCTAAGTACTTCGTTGTAATCCTTTGTTTACTTTTCTAATAAATTTACTTTATTTCTAATTCAATTGGACAATGGTCAGAACCTAATACCTGTGCATGAATCTTTGCATCAACCAATTTACTTTCTAATCCTTTGGATGCTATGAAATAGTCAATACGCCAACCTGTATTCTTTTCTCTCGCCTTAAATCGATAAGACCACCAAGAATACATATCCGTTGCATCTGGATAAAAATAACGGAACGTATCGATAAACCCAGATTCTAACAGTTCACTAAACTTTGTTCTCTCTTCGATTGTAAAACCTGCATTCATCTGATTTGTCTTAGGATTTTTAAGATCTATCTCTTTATGTGCTACATTTAAATCCCCACATACAATGACTGGCTTTGTTTCTTCCAATCTCTTAAGATAGCTACGGAATTCATCTTCCCAAACCATACGGTAAGAAAGTCTTGCTAACTCATTTTGAGAATTTGGAGTATACACTGTCACCATATAAAAATCCTCAAATTCTAACGTAATAACTCGTCCTTCCTTATCATGTTCCTCAATACCAATTCCATAGGTTACTTGTAGTGGTTCTTTCTTTGTAAAGATAGCAGTACCCGAATACCCCTTTTTCTCAGCATAATTCCAGTATTGATAATAGCCATCTAAATCAAGTTCTATCTGTCCAGCCTGTAATTTACTTTCCTGTATACAAAAGATGTCTGCATCTACTTCTTTAAAAAAATCACAGAATCCCTTTTGAACACATGCACGGATCCCATTTACATTCCATGATACTAATTTCATATTTATCTTGTATTGTGCGGCTAATCATAACTACACAATAAACTCCTCTCTACTAACACTAAAAATGATGATAGACTGTTCATAATAGCCATTTTATATCTATAGTAGAACTATTTATTATAAATACTCATCATTTTCTATTCTATTATAACATAATTCTCAAAGAAACGACATTGGATTTTTCTGAGGATACAATCATCAAGCAAGTTATTTCTTCCGGATTAGAAAAAGTTATGAAAAAAGAAGTATTGATAAAGCTAGATATCACGAAAGTTTATGAAACTATATCGATGCCCATAGCTTAATCTCTTAATACCAAGGTATTTCGCCCCAAATATCTTTATTTCTTATCAGCTTATTAGATTCAACATTCTTATAAACAAATGGATTTGGAGTATTTTTATAAATCGACTTAAGCTTATATTTAACTTTCTCTAATATTTATCTTTTTTTGAATATCAATCACTGCATTACCGATTTGTCCTACTGGCTCATCCATGGAAAAGAAAAAACTAATACCGATCGATTCTTCATTACTTATACGAACTCTTTCATGAATATCCTGTAATGACAATGTGTTATTATAAAAATCATTCAAGAAGTTCTCAACACCATATACTTCAAATTGATAAGGTTCAAACTCACCAAAATCAAGCGCTAATGCCTGTTCTCTGGTTACTACAATCTCAAGAAAAACATGATTGATATCGATTCCAAGGTCACCTACTTGTTCAATTGATATTACAGGTATCGGATACTCCTCTGTAATCCATTCATCATTTACCTTAACACTATGTTGATTGTAATAACCACATCGGTATTGAAATTCATTTTCTTTTAAAAAATGAATCATTTCGTTCTTTTTTTGATTTATTTCTGAGTAAATCTCATTTAACATATTAAGCATATCCATTTTAATTCCCCCGCATTTTTGATAATATTCTTAATTCTTATATTAACTAATTCCTAATAAATTATATAAAATAAGGAAATAAATAACAAGCATTTATATTCTCATACATAACTGAAATAGACGAAAAGCGAAATACCTGTAGTCATAACCTAAGTTAGCTACAGGCATTTGAGAAATGAGCTGTGCATTAGCGGTTTTTTAATCGCTAGTGCACAGCTCAAGCTTGTATCCCGCCAGATGGTTGATGTACTTCCACCTGGACTATTAATATAGAGCCTAATATCTTTTTTGGAATCTTCTGCTTCTAAATATAGTAATTGGGCAATTACTAAACCAGCGCTAACATGATTTACTCTTATCTAGGTAAAAGTCTTAATAAAAAGAGCGGTTTTATCCTTCGCAAGTCTATAGAATCATTAAAATTTGCTACCTTTCACTAAAAATTTCATACATTATTTGTTTAGCTTTGAATAGCAAATTATTTTATTTTGAAGTATAATTGTTGGAAGATGAGTGTTGTACAGTTTTTTATCGGAGGTTTCTATGACAAAGAAAGATGTATTAGAATTAAAAAGACGACTTAAAAAAAATGAATGTACGTTTACTAGAATGTGTGGTTGTTATGTAAATGCGGAAAAAGAAATCGTATTAAATCTTGATGAAACATTCTTAAATTTAAAGGATGAGGAATTCTTTAAATACTTGGAGATAGCGAATAAAACATTATCTGGTACTGTACGTAACAACTTATTAGAGCTTG
>DPVV01000614.1:0-1494 GCA_003526525.1 Lachnoclostridium phytofermentans
ATGATATACAGAAGACCTATCAGGAATTGTTGGACAAAGAGGTTAAGGTTGATGAAATTCTAACTATGCCATATGGAAGTATGTTTAATTTTTATGACATGGACGGTAACACGTTCTTAGTTAGAGAAGATAAATAATTCGGCTAACTACTCTCGAAAAGTACTAGTTTACTAACAATAGTAAGAGAGTACCAAGTTAAAAGTTTATGTCATCCACCCGATAATCGGAACTCTTAGTTCCGATTATTTAATCAATGCATATGGATAATCAAAAACACCGTCGGATAATATGAAACTAACCGACGGTGTTTTTTGCGTACCTACTGTATTAATAATTAATAGATAATTTTACAATATCATTATAGTTATAGAATTACTCTGTTCTAAGTGCAGTTACAGGATCTTTCTTAGCTGCTTTCTTAGAAGGAATTAAACCTGCAATTAATGTTAATATCATACTGATAACTACAAGTACGATTGCATAGCCCCATGGTAATACTGCAATTTTAGAAATTCCTGATAATGAAGCAATAATCGCGTTTATCGGTATTAATAGTAAGAGAGAAATAATAATACCAAGCATACCTGAGGTAAATCCAATAATTAATGTTTCTGCGTTAAAGATACTGGAAATATTACGTTTTGAAGCTCCTATACTTCGTAAAATACCAATCTCTTTTGTTCGCTCCAGAACAGAAATGTAGGTGATAATTCCAATCATAATAGAGGAAACGACAAGTGAAATTGCTACAAAACCTATTAAAACATAACTAATCATATCGATGATAGTTGTAATAGATGACATCATAAGTCCAACGAAATCGGTATAGTTAATGGTCATCTCTTCATGGCCAGCGTCTTTCTGGGTTGTATTATAATCTTCAATGATTTTCGCAATAGCATCTTTCGCTTCAAAGTTAATAGGATAGAGGTTAATAGTTGAAGGTTGGTCTAGATTTACGATTCCTAACTGTGCTATGTTGTCTTCATAGGTTGCTTCCTTACCACCAGCAGTGCGAATTTGTTCTCCGAATATAGAAATAATTTCCTCTTCCGTCATAGTTGAGCTTAGCATTTTAAATTGTTGTTGCTCCTCTTCAGACAATGTTTTCACGAAATCATTGATTTCTTTCATTGTTATGTTTTTCATATATCCATTCATATCAAAAGGCATATTTGTAAAAACATTCGTTTCTTTATCTGCAAGTTGAGCTTTTGTGATGTCACTGTTATTAATTTTATTGATGATATATTCTGTTAAAGAGGAGGTATATCCAACTTCGCCATGAATGGATGCTGCACTTGCTTCTGGATTCGGCCTGAGGATACCAACAATTTTTAAATCTAGTGAGTCATTTACTAATTTTTTCATAAATGATTGATCATCGCGCATATCCTTCCAAATACCAGTTTCCTTGTTATATACATAGTAATCCGTATTTAGTACTAATTTAAAAGTCTTATTCAAAACTTCATCGTAAGAAAACGACGCATG
>DPVV01000614.1:1605-6320 GCA_003526525.1 Lachnoclostridium phytofermentans
CTTTGCCTTTGGCTAATGCTTTTTGAATGTTTTTAAATTCTTCCTGATTCATAAAATCCAAGGTGTAAAGAGCTAAGTCACTGATTTCATTATTTTTATCAACGACCAGTACGACTTCGTTATAAGCACCTTCCTCTGGAAAACGCCCCGCGAGAACATCATATTGAGATTCTAATAGTTCTTTATTTCCTAACATCTCTGAAAATACATCGGAAGACGTCATACCCATTCCTGGGGCGCTCATACCACTCATTCCGCCCATTCCAGATTTGTTTAACAATTCACTTGGATTTAATTGTGTTACACCATTTGATGTATCTGAACTAAAGATTTGTAAATCCAAATCATAACCGTATTGGATTGTAGAAACAGAATCGAGTATCTTGGAATCTCCACGTTCAATATATTTTTTAAATGTTCCTAAATCATTCGCTTTTGTTTCCTGACTTAAGGTGGAAAACATACTGGTAACTATATTATTTGAATATATTTTATCTAAATCATGTTCCACACCATTCGATGTATTTTGTTCCATCATCGTCGTCATCATAGAAGTCATATCGATACTTTCTCTCTCAATGCTGATTGGATAAGTAGATAGGGTATCTTTTTGTACGGTTTCAATATAGGTATTGATACCACTAGAAAGTGCTAGGATTAGAGCAATACCAATAATTCCAATACTTCCTGCAAATGATGTAAGAATTGTTCTTGCTTTTTTCGTTTTTAGGTTATTTAAGCTAAGAGATAGTGCTGTAAGGAAAGACATTGAAGTTTTTCCCATTGTTTTGTGCTCTGGCTTTGTTACTTCTTGTTGATTCGGCTGATAAGGATCGGAGTCATCGGTTATCTTACCGTCACGAAGCTTTACAATACGTGTGGCATATTTCTCAGCTAATTCAGGATTATGAGTAACCATGATAACCAGTCTATCTTTGGCAATTTCTTTTAATAAATCCATAACAAGAATACTTGTTTCTGTATCCAGTGCTCCTGTTGGTTCGTCAGCAAGAAGGATATCAGGATTATTGACAAGTGCTCTTGCAATCGCTACACGCTGCATTTGTCCACCTGAGAGTTGATTCGGTTTCTTATGAATTTGATTTCCAAGACCTACTTTTTCGAGAGCTTCTTTTGATAATCTTTTCCTTTCCTTATTCGAGATACCGGAAATAGTGAGGGCTAATTCTACATTGGATAAGATGGATTGATGAGGGATTAAGTTGTAACTTTGAAATACAAAACCAATGGTATGATTTCTATAGGAATCCCAGTCACGGTCCTTATATTTTTTCGTTGAAATACCATTAATGATTAAATCACCGTTATCATAACGGTCTAAGCCCCCAATGATATTTAATAATGTTGTTTTGCCAGAACCACTTGGTCCAAGGATTGCAACAAATTCATTGTCACGAAGTGTTAAACTGACATCATCAAGTGCAGACTGTACCAGATACTTCGTAGCGTATTTTTTGGATATGTTCCTAATTTGTAGCATAATTTATTATCTACCTTTCTGTTTATTATGGAGAAGCCATTACTGACGTATTATATATAGTAATGAGAAACTGAAAATAAACTATTCCGTGAAAGTTTATTTACTTTTAGGTTTATCTTCCATGATATAATATAACTTAAATGATGTTTTTATTCAATTTCATATAAGGTATTCTTTCATGCACCTCTTAACTGATAATCGGAACAGCTGCTCTATTTTTTACCTGTAAGGGAGAAGTGAGCTACCTATTTGTAGCTTGAGTAATGTTCCATTTTCTGATTGTTGTGGGGAAGTAGTACTGTCGTATTGAAAATTAGAATAAGGGACCAAAAAAAACATGCTATGAAATTTTGTTAATTTTAGGTTTATCTTTCGTGTTATAATAAGACTGAAAAGAAAAAGTTATTCAACTTCTGATAAAAGATGTGTTTTATACACTTATTATAATTTGCTTAAGGAGGAACGATACTATGTTTCAAATATTGGTCGTAGAAGATGATAAGAATACGGCTAGGTTAATGAAAGCAGTTCTAATGCATGCAGGATACGAAGTTTTTTGTGCAGACAATGGGGTTAGTGCGTTAGAATTGATGGATAAACAACATATTGACTTGATTATTCTTGATGTCATGATGCCAAAGATGGACGGGTATGAGTTTACAAAGCAATTACGCGGTAGTAATGACAATACACCAATTCTTATGGTAACAGCGAAACAATTACCAGAAGATAAATGCAAAGGATTTCTAGCTGGGACTGATGACTATATGGTAAAGCCTGTAAATGAAGATGAAATGTTACTTCGTATTAAGGCGTTACTTCGCCGTGCTAAGATTGTGAATGAACACAAGCTTCACATAGGCAAAATAACCTTAGATTATGATGCACTAACCGTTTCGAAAGAGGGGGAGAGTCAAACGCTTCCACAAAAAGAGTTTTATTTGCTATATAAGCTATTGTCCTATCCTGATAGAATATTTACTCGAATTCAATTGATGGATGAGATATGGGGCATGGAGTCTGAGACAGTTGATACTACGGTAAATGTGCATATTAACCGATTGAGAAAGCGTTTTGAAGGCTATTCTGAATTTGATATTATAGCAATCCGAGGAATTGGATATAAGGCGGTGAAAAATTGTGAGTAAAGTTAGCAAGAAGTGCGAAAGTTTTAAATTGGCATTACTCTTTGCTTTTATCATATTTGTTATCATGTTAGTAACGATGACTTTGTTGTTTGGAATATTTATTGTGTTAAATCATTTTGAAATGTTTTCTTCAATTTCAACAAGAAAGCCCTTGACCCCGATTTTTGTATTTGCGGTAGTCAGCGTACTAATTGGAACGATAATATCGATGATATTTAGCAGGATACCTCTTTCTCCGATACGAGAAATCGTTTCTGCGGCGGATCGTTTAGCAGAAGGTGATTTTAGTGTTAGAGTAAAATTAAAGGGACCAAAGGAATTTCAAAAGTTAAATAGAAGTTTTAATCATATGGCGGAGGAACTTGGTGGTATAGAGATACTTCGATCTGATTTTATTAATAATTTTTCTCATGAGTTTAAGACTCCAATCGTATCGATGAGAGGATTTGCCAAGATGCTAAAGTACAATGATTTAACCAAAGAGGAAAGGGATGAGTATCTTGATATTATTATTAATGAATCAGATCGACTTAGCGAATTAGCAACGAATGTACTGAATTTATCTAAGATAGAAAATCAAACAATAGTTACAGACAAGACACGGTTTAATGTTAGTGAACAAATTCGAAGAGTAGTTGTATTACTAGAAAAAAGGTGGATCGAAAAGAACATAGAGATAGCGTTTGATTGTGATGAAATATTTCTTTATGGTAATGAAGAGTTATTAAAACAAGTATGGATTAATTTATTGGATAATGCTATTAAATTTACCACGCCAGATTCCATCATAGATATTCAAGTAATCCAAGATAAAAAAAATCTTAAGATTTCGATATCGGATCAAGGAAATGGGATGACTGAGGATACGAAGACACGCATCTTTGATAAGTTTTATCAAGGCGATACTTCCCATGCAACCAAAGGAAATGGACTTGGTTTAACGATTGCCAAGGAGATTGTTGAACTTCACGAGGGGAAGATACAGATTACAAAATCCGATCAAAGTGGTACCACCTTTGAGGTTATCTTACGTACAGACTACTAAGTTTTAAAGAACGAGATGCAGTATAAAAATGAGGTATTATAATTGGAAGTATTATTAGCATTAGATAAGAAAATGAGTAGTAAGTAGCAATCATGTTAAAGATGTATGTTAGAAGTGCATTGGAGTATCAATCTTCCTTATTTGGAGCTCTTATGGAACAAGGAGTTTTTATTGAAAGTAATCCACAAACGGTAGCCTTACATTTTTATGCTCCAGTTTTCTTATTACTATCGAAATTTGACAAAAAGCCTGAATGTGAAGTAGAGGCATTAAATGAACTTAAAAATCATGTAAGTCAATTTTCTAGATTATATTCTCGGAGGTAAGCTAATGAAAGTAGTTCTTTTGCATGGACAAAAGCATCATGGTAGTACGTGGAACACTTCGCAATTATTATTAAAAGAACTTGTAACCAATCAAGATACGTTTCGTGAATTTTATGTAAATGATATTCCGTACTGTATTGGGTGTTATACTTGTATCTTAAAAGAAGAGGAAAATTGCCCGCATCGAGAAATTACAAAAGAAATCATCTATTTCATTGAACAAGCAGATGTCATCATTGTAGACTCTCCAAATTACTGTATGGGTATGACTGGACAACTGAAAACTTTCTTTGATCATATGGCATATCGATGGTTTAGTCATCGGCCGCTAGGTAATATGCAGCATAAAATAGGAGTTGCTATATCAACGACAGCTGGAATGGGAGCAGGAAGTGTAACAAAACAGATAAAAAAACAATTATTTTGGTGGGGAATACCAAGGATATACCAATTAAATGCAACTGTTGCAGCAGCAAATTGGAACGATGTGAAACCAGAGACGAAGGAAAAAATTGCGAAAAAATCAAAACGAATTGCTAATAAAATTAGAAGAAAGAATGGTCATGTGAAGCGAGGATTTCGACAAAGGGTAATATTTAAGTTGATGGGGAAAATGCAGAAAGCTGGTTTAAGTACACCGAGGGATGTGGCTTATTGGAAAGAGCAAGGATGGATTTAAACCGATTTATAAATTA
>DPVV01000614.1:6420-7361 GCA_003526525.1 Lachnoclostridium phytofermentans
AAATTACGATATATGACATATAGCTGTCATACATTCTTTGTAATGATATGATTGTACTGTGATAATGGTTAGATGAAAAATCATATGATCTAAACAATAGATAGTTCCAGTGAAAAGATTATACTATAGAATGAAAAGGTGAAAAACACCAGAATTGAGGCTAATATGAATCATAGAGTTGTATTAAAAGAGGAAGCAAGGAGTTTTATCATTCGGTATCATAATTTGGATGATTCCCAAAAATTTGAAGGCATTGATGGTGTACTCAACTATTTTAATAGGGTAGGGAGTATACAATACGATCCTTTAAACGTGGTTGGAAGAAATGCTGATTTAGTGTTACAAGCTAAGGTAAAAGGGTATCAACCGAAGTTCTTAGAAACACTATTATACAGAGAACATAAACTAGTGGATGGTTTTGATAAAGAAATGTGCATTTATCAAACGAAAGACTATAACAACTTTCAAAGAGTAAGAGAGGCAACAGCTAGAGCAACAAAAAATGTGTTAGCGAATCGAAATCAATTGGAAGCTTTAGAATATTTAGAGGTTGTAAAAGAACATATAAAAACAAATGGAATTACTAGTACGAAGGATCTATCGATTGGTGAGAGTAGTCCGGGACGATGGGGACATAAGAAATTATCAAGTGCTGCACTGGATTACTTATATAGCAGTGGGGATTTGTGTGTCACTGATAAAAAAGGGGCACAAAAGTACTTTGATTTTACGGAAAATGTTTTACCGAAAGAATTTTTAAATCAAACTGAAATGAAAAGCGAGGAAGAATTTCTCGAATGGTACATAAAGAGAAGAATACGTAGTGTAGGTTTTTTATGGAATAAAAGAGGTGGAGCATGGCAAGGACACTATATAAGCGATCGTAAAATTAGAACAGAGGTATTAACTAAATTGGTTTCTTATGGAGAATTGATTGATTT
>DPVV01000161.1:0-8441 GCA_003526525.1 Lachnoclostridium phytofermentans
TTTTTTAAGTATATGATCTTCTAAGCTCTCAGTCACAATAAACTCCTATCACTTACCTGTATCTCTTTTAAGTTTCTATTCCTCTTAATGGCAACTACCACCACACTTGGAGCAATCACATCCACAGGAGCCAACCTTTCCCTTTTTTCTATCGTTATAAATGCTTCGGCATACAACCACGATAACCGCAACAACTGCTAGTAAAACAAGAAATGTTCCCATATTTTCCTCCATTCCGGTGCACTAACACCTTACAATTTCAGTTGAACTTTGTTCGAAAGCATATACTTAAGCGTAATTTCTTTACGTACAGTTCATGCTATTTACACATTAAATAACTTTATTTTGCTAAAACTTTTTCATTTGGTCGAACCAATAGGTATATAAAAATTGCTGATATAAGTAATGCAATTACAGTAAACAGACCAAAGGTACCCAAGCTAATCCATGATCCGAATTGATAGATAACAAATGCTACAATATAAGCAAATCCAGTCTGGTAAAGAACCGCAAACCAGAACCATTTTGCATTATTCATCTCTCTTCTGATTGCTCCCATCGCTGCAAAACAAGGTGCGCATAGAAGATTAAATACTAAAAAGGCGTATGCAGCAATTGGTGTCATACTGCTTGCAAGTGTTCCCCAAATTTCAACACCATCTTCCGCAACTTCTCCAAAACCATACAAAACACCAAAGGTACCAACTACGTTTTCCTTTGCTACAAGTCCGGTAATGGTTGCAACTGTTGACTTCCATTCTCCAAATCCTAGCGGAGTAAAGATTGGAGCTATAATCTTTCCAAATGCAGCCAAGACACTATCATTCATATCCTCAACCATTCCAAACACTCCGTCTTTAAATCCGAAACTCTGGGCAAACCAAATTACAGTAGTAGAAAGTAAAATAATAGTACCTGCTTTTTTAATAAAGGAAGATCCTCTCTCCCACATACTACGAAGGATATTTCCTACCGTTGGCATATGATATGGAGGTAATTCCATAACAAACGGTGAAGGATCCCCTGCAAACATTTTCGTCTTCTTTAATATGATACCTGATGTAACAATCGCTGCAATACCAATAAAATAAGCACTTGGAGCTACCCACCAAGTTCCATTAAACAAAGCACCGGCAATCAAAGCAATAATTGGTAACTTCGCACTACAAGGGATAAATGTGGTCGTAATAATTGTCATCTTTCGGTCTCTGTCATTTTCAATTGTACGGGAGGCCATAATTCCAGGAACTCCACATCCACTACCAATCAGCATTGGAATAAAGGATTTACCGGATAATCCGAATTTACGGAAAATTCGGTCCATAAGGAAAGCAACTCGAGCCATATAACCACAACTCTCAAGAAATGCTAGGAATAGAAATAGTAATAGCATCTGAGGTACAAAACCAAGTACGGCTCCTACACCGCCTATCATGCCATCAAGAATCAAGCCTTGCAGCCAATCTGCACAATCAATTGCAGTTAATCCCTGCTCTACTAACACTGGTATTCCAGGTACAAAGGATCCAAAAAAGGAGAATCCTTCTCCAAATATTCCATCGTTCACCAAATCTGTTACCATGCCACCTATGGTTGTGACAGACACGAAATATACTAGAAACATCACTGCTGCAAAGATTGGAAGTGCCAAGATACGATTGGTTACTATACGGTCAATCTTATCCGAAGTAGTTAGTTTTTCTTTCCTCTGCTTTTGGTAACATTTCTTCGTAATATTTGTAAGTAACACATAACGTTCATTCGTAATAATACTCTCGGTATCCTCATCATAAAATTCTTCAAGCTGTGAAATTTCTGAGTTTACAACTGGCAGGTTTTTAAATTGATTCTCAATCTTATCATCCTTTTCTAGTAATTTAATTGCAACAAAGCGCTTTTGTTCGATTGGAACCTCAATTGGCATTCTCTCTTCAATTTTCTCGATTGCCTCTTCTACCTCTGATGAAAAATGAGGTGATTTTTCAACTAATTGCTTACTCTGCGCTAACTCCACTGCTTTTTTCGCTAAGTCAGTAATACCTTTTCCTTTTAATGCTGATATTTCAACAACATCACAGCCTAATTCTTCTTTCAGTTTATCGATATGTATCTTATCCCCGCTTTTTTCAACCACATCCATCATGTTGATTGCCATAATTACAGGAATCGATAATTCTAAAAGTTGAGTAGTTAGGTACAAGTTACGTTCTAGATTCGTACCGTCAATAATATTGATAATGGCATCTGGCTTTTCTCCCATCAAATAATTTCTCGCAACAACTTCTTCTAATGTGTATGGTGATAGTGAGTAAATGCCCGGTAAATCAGTTAGAATTACATCCTTAAATCCTTTTAATTTACCTTCTTTCTTTTCTACGGTAACACCCGGCCAGTTTCCAACAAATTGATTAGATCCAGTTAAAGTATTAAATAAAGTTGTTTTCCCACAGTTTGGATTTCCTGTTAGTGCTATTTTTATTGACATTTAGAGCCTCCCTGTTTATTTCCATTCTTATTCTTTTATTTTATATCCTTGTTATAACGAGACTCAGTCTAGCCTTTGATATCATGTAATTCGTTCAGGATATAATTAGCATGTTTCACGTCTCTAATTGTGATTAGTTATTACTAACCTATAAGAAAAAAAATTACTCTACCTCTATCATGTCAGCATCTGCTTTACGTAAAGATAAAGAATATCCTCTTACAGTTAATTCTATTGGATCCCCAAGTGGCGCTACCTTATTTACATGAATATCTGTTCCCTTGGTTATCCCCATATCCATTATACGACGTTTTATAGGACCGGTACCATTGATTTTAACGACTGTTGCTGTTTGCCCACATGGAATTTCTCTAAGTGTCTTCATGTTTCTACCCTTCTTTCTCTTGATCCATTTCTATTGCTTTTAACAAATTATCCCTGAATCTGAATCATAATTTTACTAGCCAATTCCTTATTTAACGCAACTCTCGATTCTTTGATATTGACGATGATATTACCGCCAAGTTCAGAAACAATTGTTACTAAGCTACCTGTAACGAAACCAAGACTCTCTAAAAATCTTTTTGTTTCTTCTTTACCGCTTATATTTTGTATAACGCTCACTTCACCTTTTTTCGCCATGGATAATGGCATAACCCTCACGTCCTTCCTAATTAGCCCTTCCTTCTTTCTGACAGTTAGTATATACTAACCATTGTTTGATGTCAATAACTTAAATGAGAATATTTCTCATTTACTAATTTTACATTATATAAACCTCTATATCCGTCGATTGTTAAAAAACTATTGGTACGCCAAATGAATATAATCCAAAAGTAGTACTTCCTAATTTGATATTATGTTTAAATTATGTTATACTGAATGATATAATTTTACAGATTGTCACTTAGAAATGAGGTTTTTATGAATATAAATGAATCATCTGAAAATTACTTAGAAACAATATTAATCTTAAGTAAATCCTTACCGGTCGTGCGTTCCATTGATATTGCAAATGAGTTAAATTATAAAAAATCGAGCGTCAGTGTTGCTATGAAACACCTAAGAGAGAATGGGTATATTACTGTTACGGATGCTGGTTTTATTTATCTCACTAATTCTGGTAAAGAAATTGCAGAGATGATATATGAACGCCATAATCTTCTTACTTCTTGGCTTGTAAGCCTTGGGGTTGATAATGTAACCGCTGTCGAAGATGCCTGTAAGATGGAACATGTAATTAGCAAAACAAGCTTTGAAGCAATAAAAAAATGCCTGCAAAAATCATAAATGATTATTTGACTGGCATTTTTTCTATTTTATTAAACTACTTTTCTTTCGTAACTTTTACACTATAATTACCAGATGAGCCTGATGTTCCTTTATAAACTTTTATATAGTAGGTTCCTTTCGGTAATGCATTTGTAAAAGTTCCTGTTCTTTCTTTCGTATTATTTGTTATTTTAAGATTGTTAAATATGAAATTAACAGAATCGCTTTCAATTTCAAAGCGCATGGTATTATTGGTATTTCCGCTAACATTTATTGCAATCTTGGTACTTTCTTTCAATGTAAACTTAAACCACTCTGCAGTAGTTTCCTTGCTGTCTGCTAAAATAACTCCACTTTTCGCTTTTCCACCTAAGCTTAACACAGTTGCATCCGCTTTTTTTGTAGCTCCATTATCTTTTACTTTTTGAAAAGAATAAGAGATAGAATAGATACCAACACTTGATCTTACCTTAATATAGTAAGTTCCCTTTTTAACACCATAGTACATGGTATCCTTCCTCTGGACATTAACATATTCTTCTTTTTCTAATTCTTTCTTCTTAGAGTCTAAGATACTCATATATGCTATACTACCATAAGGACTGTCTGTCTCCATTTTCACGCTTATGTAACCCGTTTCTTCAATAGTTATCTTATATAATGTTTCTTTTAGATCGGAGCTAAGATAGCCTACCACTGTTTCTCCTTTTTTTAATGTTTGGTCCTTATTTAGCACCTCACTATAAGTCACATGAAAGGAAATCTCCTGTGGTTCATTTCTACGTGATAATTCATATGTAACAGTATAAGTACCGTCTTTTGGTATCTCAATTGTTTTTTGTGTTTCCTTATCCCCGTAAAAACGAGTTACAGAGCCCACTTTTGTTTTCTTCTGCACATCTGAAAAAATAGTTAACGTTACCATACTATACTTCGTATCTTGTGTATCAGCAACATTAATGATTAGAGCACCTCTAGATAATTTTAATTCTTCGGAATATGTGTTTTCTTCTTCTGGAAATGTTATGGTATTAACTACTGCGTCTTCTTTTGATGTAGTATAGGCATTGATCACTGATTCCTCAGCATAAACTTTTCCTGACGGGATGATTAACATCAAACTTAAAATAATTAGTAGAACTCTTTTCATTATTCTTCCTCCATATTCATACTTCTCATTCTTTCGGTATCGGATGTACTTTAAAATTTTTATCTAATTACATTGTAATAAGTTTCTTATATGCCATTTTCTCTTTTGTGTGGTTTAGTGAAACAAACAGTAATAACAAAAAGCAAAATTTAGTTTTGCCCTTTAAAAAATCATGTTATTAATCCGTCTGTTATTAGTTTCTGTAATATTCTATCATTTTTTGGTATATTATTCAAGGTTTTATAACATAATTTGCATGTTACTGCATACTTTCCGTCAGATTATATACCTCATTCATGTATAACTCAATAGAATCCCCTAGAACTTCAATATCAGGCTCTATGCCTTTTCCCATTATATTCTCTTCACGTACGTTCCAATAATGATTGACTAAAAATATGACAAACCCTCTGGTTTTATCCTCGAACAAAAACTGCCCTACCCCTTTTCCAAAGGTTTTTCTGCCTATGACAGTTACATTATCAAGATAAGTTTTTAAGCCCAGGGTTACCAGTTCCGAGCAGCTGGCACTATTTTCATCTGTCAGGACAAAAATATGCTTAAATGGTATATACGCATCATCCGAATAGTAAGAATCGGAATACCCATCCTTATATATCAGATTACATACCACGCAATCCGGAAGTAAAAAATCCAAAATATCGCACCCACTGTTTGTATCACCGCCGCCATTGCCTCTTAAATCAATGATCAGATATTTGTCTTCGGTATTTTCAATGCCATCAACAACATCCAGAAACTCGTTAGCTGTACTACCAGAGAAGCTGGTTATCCTAATATAGTTTATATTATCACCGACAGCTTCATGCTCCACTGTTTTGCCGGATTGGTACTCAAGGTAATGCTTATAGTCCTCTCCGCTAAGCATAAAGGAAAACGAATCATTATCTTTATGTATCGAATCAAAAAGCTTGCTAATATCCTCAATGTTCTCGGATTGAATTGTTTTCAAGCTGTTTTTTAATGAAGTGTATGATGCGTTGGATTTATAATACATATAATTTTTTTCTATAAATTCCGTAACTTGATCAATTACATTGGTTTGCCTTTTTTCAATCAATTTTTTAAGGTTTGTCGCATTGGAATTGGTCTCATCTATCTGTAATGCTTTATCCGCATATAGGCTTGCATTGGCGAAATCCTCAGTATAATAGTATTCCCAGCCTATATCCATTAAAAGGTACGCATCCTCCTCATTCTTTTCAAGTGCCTTTTTGTAATGCTCCAGTGCTTGTGCAGAATCACTAAGTCTGGAATACACATTTCCTATATACCATGAAATTTCACTATTAATAAATTGATCCTCTGCAATAAGCGCATATTTCAGGCAGGCGGTGTAGCGCTTACTAAAATAAAGAGCCCTGATTTTCCCTATACAGGCATCTTCATTAAGGGGATTCATCTCAAGAGCTTTATCATAATTTTCAACAGCAAGCTTGTACTCGTATTCGTTCATGTACAAATTACCGGCAACATAATAAACATATGCATTATCGAGATTATTACTTATCATCAGATCAATTGTGTCAATTGCTTTCTGCTTTTCTCCTTGCCAGAAAAATATCTGTGCCTTTATACCGTATGCTTTATATCTCGACTCGTCAGCATTAATGGCACGGTCGGCATATTGGATGGCTTCGTCATACTTTTCCTTATCCTGATAGAATTCAGCCACAGAATACAACAAATCATAATCATCCTGATTTTTTTCAAGGGCATTTTTATATAAATCTTCAGCCTTTTGCGAATCACCTACATACCGGTAATAATTAGCCATACTGCTTATAATAAAGACATCTTCGGGAGAAATTTTCATTGCCTTATCAAGGCATTCCTTTGCTGTTACCATATCTTTGTTATAAAGATATGACAGTCCCAGATAGCACCAACCATCCGCATCCTTCTTTTTCAATCTGGTATATTCACTAAATGCATCAATGGCTTCCTTATAAGCATAATCATCATACTTAAGCATACCAATACCGTAATATGCATAAGCGTTTACTTTATCCAAATCCAAGGCTTTCTTATATGCTTCCTCCGCCTCACTATTGTTTCCAAGCATAGATAGGGCGTTAGCATAATTGGTGTAACTTGCACTGCTATGATCATCAATCGCTAGACTTTCCTCACTGTATTTAAGCGCTTCATCATATTCACCCAATGAAAAGCATGCCCAGCTTAAATTATTGAGTAGTGTACCTTCCACTGCAAAAGTCGGGTTCGCGTCTAAACCCATTAAAAATTGCTCTTTTGCCTTCTGATACTCCCCACTATCCATTAAGGAATATCCGCTGCTGTTGAAAGATATAGCAGAACCCGGAGTCTCGTAATACAGCATTCTTTGCTCGTCTATCTCATTCACTAAAGGAACGTAGATCCGGGATATCACAATAGAGGCAAATGTTGTCACGATAATTACTGTTTTTGTACCTCGCAAGTAATCATGCCGAACGATAACCTTCATTTTACGATCCCACGTCGTAGACTTCATTTTAGTCAGTTTTTTATATTGGCTAATCAGTCCGATAATGGAAATGACAGGGATTCCGAATCCTATTCCATAAATCCAAACCAAAAGGCTTCGTTTCAATGCAGATACAAATCCTAGCTTTTCCCCATCTGCATTACGGATTGTCACGTTAAAAAGGAATTTACCGGGCGTTGTACCCCATGTGCATAATAAAATAGCCTCGATAAATGTCCATATAAACATAGCCAACAAGTAAATCAGAAAAGATTGAAACTCCATTATTTCTGCTTGTAAAAGTTTTTTAAGCAAGAAAGATACAAGGAGTATAAATAAAATATTGTCAAGTCCTCTAGCCCAGAACCGCTGCCATGGCCTTACTTCCACAAATTCTTCAAGATTATTCCCATCAGACTTAACGATAGATAAATCCAGCTGTGTTTCCTCCATATGGTAACCCCACCTTTTCAATGCTACTCCTGTTTCCCCGGATATAAATACTCTACCTTAGCAGAATCAAACACCTTTTTCCAACGGTCACTTGGCTCACAATCTGTTACTATTGTAGTTAGATCGGATATTTCTCCAATTTTTTTAAAAGATATCCTGTCAAACTTAGAAGTGTCCACTACTAAGATTTTCTTAAAGGCGCAGTCTAACATCTTCTTTTTTATTTCGGAATGTGTTTCACTGGAATCGGAAAACCCTTCAATGGAATCGATTCCCTTTGAGGAAACAATCGCAATATCCACATGATAGGAACTTAACATTTTCTCTGCCTGATGTCCAACCAAAGCTAAGGAACCTTCTTTTACAGTTCCCCCGGTTGATAAAATATTCCACCCAGACACATCTGCTAATTCTACTAAAATTTCAATTGAGTTCGTAATTAGCGTTATATTCTTCTTATGCTTAATATTTCTAGCAACAAATAATGCCGTAGAACTTGCATCCAACATGATTGTTGAATCATCTTTAATAAGTCCTGCAACAATCTCTGCTATCTTCTGCTTTTGTGAAACATTGGTATTCTCTCGAACGGG
>DPVV01000161.1:8536-17567 GCA_003526525.1 Lachnoclostridium phytofermentans
TGGTATTCTCTCGAACGGTAAATGGTAATTCTGTATTATTATTTTCATTTAAGACTGCACCACCATAGGTCTTGATCGCAAGCCCCTCTTTATCAAGTTTCTCTAAATCTCTTCGAATTGTTTCTTCTGAAACATCAAACATTTGACTTAGTTCACTAACCACAACTTTATTTTCTTTTTGTAACTTTGCTAATATCAAATTCTTACGTTCTATTGCTAACATTAACATTCCCCCATAACTCTTCTCTATCGACTATTTAGTCATATATCCTTTGTGATATTATAATCCATGAAACACTTATGTAAACCTCAACAGATACGTTACCTAACTCTATGCATAGTATAATGATTTATTTACCTAAAATCAATCCTTAGAACAGTGTTACCTTTTTCATGCTACACTTTAAGTACTCTATATTAAATTTCATTCTCTCAAGCTTTTGTCGCATCTAAGATATTATCTAGATCATCTATCAATTTATCAGGATATGTTACATACTCCAAAATTTCAGTATTTTGATACTTATCCAGTAAGTACCTCCCAAATAAAAAGGTACGCAATCCTCTTTATCATGCGCACCTCTTCAAGCTAAGCTATTTATAAATTAAAAGTAACCTATATCACTTACTACATCAACTTATTGCGTAACTTCTTATCTGGATGGGCAAGTACAGAGCTGTCTAAGTACATACCATTTTCTTCAATGGCTTTCTTTGCAGCTTCAATTGCAGCGGTTACGGATGCAATTTCACCAGTTAACATAAGATAGGATTTACCGCACATACCACGTGCGACTCTAACCTCTACTAATTCTACCGCTGCTGTTTTTGCTGCAACATCTGCTGCAACGATAATGGATGCTGCAGAGTAAGTTTCTAACACACCAAGAGCTTCGATATCTTCCACTACAGTTGCACCATAAATTGCTGGTAAGATACCCTCGTGAGGATTACCAAGAATGAAACTATCAATGAGATGTGTTTCAAACTGAATTCTGGCTGCCTCTACAGAAGCATTTACCGCACTTAAATCACCAGTGATCAAAATAATATATTTACCAGGACATACGGTTTGCGCTTCCACGATTTCAATATCTGCTGTCTTAACCATCAAATCCGCTGCCATTATACCTGATGATACGGTTTTATATTCTACCATTCCAATTGCTTTACTCATGGATTATCCTTTCTGTGCTATTATAGTGTACGCCATCGTCGTATGCACTATAATATCGTATGCTACCAATTAACGTGCCACTTTACACTGCATCTATCATAATATACTGATTATTCACTTCTAACACTGTTCCATCAATCGAAGCATGAACCGGTAAACTAAGACCATCCTTGTTTTTTGCAATCAATTGTCCTGTTACCACCTTATCTCCAACAGAAACAATAGAAACTGCAGGTGCACCAACATGCTGACTTAATTTTACCTTCACCCTTTTTGCCTTCTGTAGCTCCTCAAATAATGGAGCTGGAACATTATAGTGAGTAAGACAAAGTCGTTTCATTAAACGCTCTACTGGAATTCTCTGATATTGTCTAGAAGGTTCTACTGGCGCTGGCTCTAACACTTCTGGTTTCACACCATTTTGGCGTAACCCCTGCTTATATAAGGTGATTAGACTTGCAGGTGATAACCCTTGACCACAAGCGTACATAGAACAAAGTCCACAACTACAACAATACATGGTGTCTAAAAATATCTGAGGATTTTGAACATCCTTACAGGTCGCAGCTCGCATAAAAAGGTGCGGATTACTTGGATGTCCTAATAAATGTCTAGGACAAAGATCCGTGCACATTTCACAATGGCAACAAGCTGCTGCTGCCCTTTTTAAATCGATAGATGGCTTACTTTCCTTACGAATAATCACATAATGATCCTTTGGTAACACTATAATGGCATTCGATGTTTTCGTTATTAAATGCTGTTCATTTTCAACAGAACCCATCATTGGACCGCCCATAAGATAAGCTGGCTCTTTTGTTGTGATACCGCCTGCCATTTCTACAACTTCTTTTACCGTCATACCAAGTGGCACTCGTACTGTTTTGGGCTCTTTTACTTCACCTACTACAGATACTAATTTGCTTGTCACTGGTCGATGATTTATAACAGCTTCATAAACGTTATAAACTGTTTCTACATTAAATACTGCTACGCCTATGTCTACTGGTAAACCACCTGGCTTTACAACTCTACCTGTTGCTTCGTAAATCAATACTACTTCATCACCAGCTGGGTACACTTCTTTGCAAAGTTTTAGGCTCATATTTTTGTAAGCACTGATCTCTGCCGCTACCGCAGCAATTGTGTTTTTATAAGAAGGTTTTACGACTATAATTGCTTCCTTTGCACCAATACTTTCTGCTATTATAGAAAAAGCTTTCAGTACCTCATATGCTCTGTCTCGTAACAATTGTCTATGTAACTTTAACAAAGGCTCGCACTCTGCACAATTTAGAATAATAGTATCCACCTTATTAGAAAACTTCGCATAAGTAGGAAAACCGGCTCCGCCAGCTCCACAGATTCCATATTCTTTCACAATTTGGCTAAGCTCTTCTATCACCATTATTTTTTCCTCATTTCTGCGTAGCTGGAGTTTGTGTTTGCTAAATAGGCAAAGCGAAAGAACTTCGTTCTTTCACTTTGAGATTGGTGCCGAGGATGACGCAGGCACAAATCTCCAGTGTGAAGTTTTAGAATTTCTTAGGCGGCGTCTTTTGGCGCCTTAGAAATTCTCTTCACACTTACTCCAGTCCTGTTGCATCGTCAATAATTCCAACAATTGCCGCATCAATCGGCGAGTTTTCTGCGCCGCAGCCTATCCTTGCAGCACTACCCCCCGCAACCAACACATACTCGCCTATTCCAGCTCCTACATTATCAATTGCTACAATTCTATTTTCTCGAAAGCTTTTTAACGGTTCAACAATCATAAATTTATTTCCTACAAGATGCTCATTTTTCCTTGTTGAAACGACACTACCAATCACTTTGCCGATTAACATATTAATCCCTCCAATTAAGAGTTTTTAAGACTCAAGTTTATAAAATCGTTACCATCTGTCCACATGTAATTTTTGCAGCATTCGCCTCATCCGTATCGATATGCATCTCCATAGTAAAGCTACTATCTACTCTGATTTGTACCTGATGAAATACGGTCTCTCTTTCATCGTCTACTTTAACAGAAACAATATCTCCATCGTTAACTCCAGCTGACAATGCGTCCGCTGGTGACATATGGATATGACGTTTTGCAATAATACATCCCTCATCCAAGTAAATCGCACCCTTTGGTCCAACCACTGCAATCGGAGCAGAACCTTTTATGTTACCGGATTCTCTTATTGGCACCTTGACTCCCAGTTTGATTGCATCGGTTGCAGAAACCTCAACCTGAGATGCCTTTCTCACTGGTCCTAATATTCTTACATTCTCTATAGCTCGAAGCTTTAATCCTACAATGGTTACCGTTTCATTTGCTGCAAACTGGCCACCCATAAGGTCTTTTTTCTTAGTTAATTCATAACCCATTCCAAACAATTGCTCTACGTGATCCTGAGTTAGATGAATATGTCTTGCAGACACACCGACCGGAACAGCGAAGCCTGTTTTGCCACTTTGCTTTTCTTGCAGTACATTTAATACCATTCGGGTTATGAGTTCAATTTGATTATCTTCCAAGTCGTTCACCTGCTTTACTATTTATTAGTTATGTGCTAATTGTGATAGATTTTTTAATATCTCTTTCTTTATTTTGTATCTTTCGTACTTCTAGCTCTGTTCTGTATCTTCTATCATCTGTGCTCTATTCTATCTCTTTGTAGCTATGTAAATCCTTATTTTTTTAAATGGATAAAGCAACCATCGTCACTTTATCCATGTCATAAGAAGTTTAAAGATTATTCCTTCGTTAAGGATACTCGTAATTCGCTATCAGCTACGCTGACAAAACGCTACTTACTCGTAACCCATTAGCAACTACGTTGCTATTTCAGTGGGAGCAAGTATCCCTCTTACGCTTCGCTTAGAAGCGGGATACTTCCTTGATGGGTTAAATTACTTAATTGCAGGTAAAATTTTCTCAACATCAGAGTGTGGTCTTGGAATTACATGAGTAGCTACTAACTCACCAAGTCTTCCAGCGCTAGCTGCACCAGCTTCAACAGCTGCCTTCACTGCTCCTACATCTCCTCTAACCATAACACTTACTAATCCAGAACCGATTTTTTCTGTTCCTACTAATGTTACGTTAGCTGCCTTTAGCATTGCATCTGCTGCCTCAACTGCTGCTACTAAACCTCTTGTTTCGATCATTCCTAATGCTTCCTGTGCCATAATTTTTTCCTCCTTTAGAACTGTTGTATCAACAGTAACCTCTTCATTTATATTTTTAGTTTTCATAACTTCCATGGAAATGTTGCTACCGCTTACCGCATCACTGCTTTGTCCGGTAAGTGATACTTTGGATGTACTGCGAGGCTTTTTCCCCTCTCCAGTAATCTCAGCTTTTCTTGTCGAATTCGACTTTTTATCTAACTTATCATCCATATGTTATCACCCTGCATTCTATTGCACTACATTTCTTCGTCTTGTGGCTTCATTCTACTTGCGCTGATCTCTACCAATCGAAGAACCTCTTCATGAGGATTTGCAATGACTGCATGGGCCACTGGTTTTTTAATTGCCTGATTGACCGCTGATTCTACTGCCTGTGTTACTTCGGAAACAGATCCGGTTACGATGATTGTGACCAACCTTCCACCCATCTTTCTCTCCCATGTAACTAACTCGACACCTGCTGTTTTGCACATAATATCGAGAGCATCAATAGCCGCGGTTACACCACTGATTTCAATAAATCCTAACGATTTTCCCATAATGCCAAGCCCCTTTCTTCTTATCTCATCCATTGCAAATTCAAGCATACAAATTGAATACTGCATAATTCATAATTTGAACATAGTTTTTTCAAATTAATTCTTATCAAAGCCGCTTAAGTGAAGCATCTTATTCACATCACCTTCAGGAGCGGCTATCGTATGGATGGATACGACATCGGTAACTTGCTTTGCAGCTATTTTCGCTGCATCTAAAGCTGCATTGACATCCTCGATGGAGCCTCTGAATTTTATCGTAACCAATAATGGAACGGGAAGTTTATCTGCATTTGCCGGCTTATTTCGGTCAAATGGTTCCAAGGTTACATCAGCGGCCTTACATCCGGCGTCGGCTGCCACAAATGCTGCCGTCAAACCATATACCTCTAAAAATCCAACTGCTAAACCCATATCCAATACCTCTTATTCATTATTCATGATAAGAAAAGTTCGTAAAATGAGCTTTTTCTTATTCATATTAAAGAAAAGTTCGCGTAGCAAGCTTTTTCTTATTTGTTTACGATAGCAATCTTAAGACCTGTCATCGCGAGATTTGTCTGAAAGCCTTCGTTAATTTGCTCCAATGGATAGGAATGAGTAATCAATTTCTCCATAGGAAGCCCAATTCCCTTCGCTCTCTTTAAGAAATCAAAGGTAGTTGCATAATCACGTAAGGTATATACCCATGAACCAACTACAGTTAATTCCTTTGCACAAATATCAAAGTGAGGATTAATAGTTGCATCTCCTCCATTAATGAAGAATCCTAACTCGCAAAGTCCACCGCCATTGCGGATAAACTTATAGATATTGGAGTGCCCTGCCGGAGCTCCTGTACACTGGAAACCGAAATCTGCTGGCTTTCCTCCGCAAGCTGTTTCTACTGCTTTTGCTAGCTTTTCAATACCCTGATGCTCTTTGAAATTCACGCTTGCCACAGCACCCATTTCCTTTGCAAACTCTAATCTCTTTGCTTCGCCGTCTACTGCAACGATGTTCTCGATACCCATAGTACGAAGAACTGCAATACAGATAAGACCGATAGGACCACATCCCTGAACAACTACTTTGCTGTTAAAACGAAGAATTCCTGTTGTCTTAGCACGTTCCACTGCGTGAATTAATACTGCACAAGGCTCAATTAAAATTCTTGAGGAAAGGTCCAAATCACTTACGTTAAAAATTGTAGAACCACCCTTAATTACTATGTAATCGGCAAACCAACCATTAAAGCGAACTTCCTTATCCTCTGGCAGTAAGCCGTATACATCTGCGCCACCGACATTTTGTTTGTTTAAGTCAAACATGGTGATGTCTGGATTATCCTTAAAAATCATGCAGGATACCACTTTATCACCAACGGAAAGCGTCTTACCAGCACTGTCTAACTTAACGTTCTTACCCATCTTCACGATTTCGCCTGTACCTTCATGTCCAAGTACTACCGGAATCAAGGAAAATGGATCTCTTTTATATTCATGAGCATCAGTACCACAAATACCGCAGCCTTCCACCTTTACTAAGATGTCATCATCTCCGATTGGAGGTAATGGGTACTCTTTTAATTCAATCTTTTCTAGCTCCGTCAATACTGCAACTCTGGCTTTCTCTGGGATACCCGCGCTTGGCACTGTAGCAGTGCTCTTTGGAGCTTCTGATAAACCAGCTAGTACCTGACGAACAATCTGTTCTATGCTTTCAGAATTCATGTTAACGTTTTCTCCTTCCTTATTGAATGCTACGCATGTAGTTAATTATCACCTTTCCAGTAAAACTTCTTTTTTTAAACACTAAATTAACTACATACGAACTTTTGTATATTTAAGATATAAGTGCCTAGGTACTTTATCGGATACACAAACTATCAGACATCACGCATCGTCTGCGTTTTGTAAATGTACTTGCACTTGTCAAGCCCTCACCAGTTCTGCTTGCTATAGTAAAGGTACAAAATCCTTCCCCACCAAAACCGATTGCTGCATACGAAGGTGCATTCTTAACAAGGATAGCTGTATCAATTGCTTTTGCATAAGTAGTAATACGGTCCACGTTCTTGGAATGAATATGTGCGGAATGCCTATTACCATGTTCTAACCAAACCGCCTTTTCTACCGCATCATCGAAGTTCTTAGCACGAACGATACCAAGAATCGGCATCATCAACTCTTCGGAAATCAAAGGATGTTCTTTTTCACCCTCAAAGATAATACAACGAATATTGGATGGAACATCAATTCCTATCATACCAAGTAATGTTTTGGCATCTTTACCAACGCAATTACGATTTAATCCTTTTGGTGTTATCACAAGATTGGTTAACTTATCTTGCTGTTCTTTGGAGATTGCATAACAACCTTGTTCTTTTACCATATAGTTCATTAATTCATTTGCTATACTGTCGATTGCAACAACTTCTTTTTCTGCAATACATGGAAGGTTATTATCAAAGGTACATCCATTAATGATATCTTCTGCTGCTTTTCTAATATCAGCTGTTTCGTCTACTAAAGCAGGTGGATTTCCTGCTCCTGCACCGATTCCTCGCTTACCACTTTGTAATACAGCAGTAACTACACCTGGACCACCAGTAGCAGCAATCAATGGAATATCCTTATGAGACATCATTACCTTACTGCTATCTAGTGTTGGTTTTTTAACAGAACAAGCGATATTGACTGGACCTCCTGCCGAAAGTGAAGCCTCATTAATTAACTGTACAGCAAAATTCGAGGTTTTTATTGCTGCTGGATGTGGATTAAATACCACTGTGTTTCCACCAGCTAACATACCAATCGTGTTGCAAATGACTGTTTCACTTGGGTTTGTGCACGGTGTTATCGAACCAATCACACCAAATGGTCCCATCTCGACTAAAGTTAAGCCACGATCACCGGACCAAGCAGTGGTCGTGATATCCTCTGTTCCAGGTGTCTTTTCTGCTACCAGCTGGTGTTTTAAAATCTTATGCCCGACATTTCCCATTCCAGTTTCTTCAACAGCCATACGGGCAAGTGTTTCTGCGTGTTCTATCGTTTTCTTACGTATTGCAGAGATGATTTTCTCTCTTTGATCCATTGACATCTTCTTTACAACCATTTGAGCTTCTTTTGCAGCTTCAATTGCTTGATTCATGTCGTCGAATACTCCAAGTTCTGTCTTACTTGTTTGTGTTAATTGCATACTCGCCACGACATTTTTTATGATGTCTTGAACCAACTGTTCATTCACTGTCACTTACGATCCCTCCTTATCGAAACTCATTATTTCGTAAGTACCAAATCTTATAATCCTAGCTGTTCAATCACCTTTTTTGTTATGGAAGCAACTAAATCTGCGTTATCTAAGCCACTAGCTTTGCAATCTTCTCCACAACAATGACAGCTTGCTTTTCCTTCTTTGGTATTGGAACAAAGATTAGCAGGATGTTTTCCCTTCATTCCAAATTCTTTTCTTAATTCGTACAATCTCTGAACCTGAGAATTACTTAATTCCTTTGGTCCTCCAAGTACCTTTGCCTGATATAATAACTGTGCGTAAAACTCTGTTGACTCCATCTTGAAATAAGCATTTAATAAAGAATCGGAGAAGCTTAATGCACCATGGTTTGCTAATAAAATAGAATCAAAATGTTGAATATACTTAGAAATTGCATCTGGAATCTCGTCAGTAGAAGGTGTACCGTACTCAGCAATTGGAACGCAACCTAAGGAAATAACTGCTTCTGGCATAATTGGCTGTGTCAAAGGAATTCCTGCAATTGCAAAACTTGTTGCATACATTGGATGAGCATGAACTACAGCATTAACATCTGGGCGCTCTTTGTATACTCTCATATGCATCTTGATTTCTGAGGATGGTTTATATATTCCATTCGCTTGAAGTACTTTACCATCTTTATCTACCTTACATATATAATCTGGTGTCATAAATCCTTTACTAACTCCAGTTGGTGTACATAAAAACTCATTCTCATTTAATTTTACAGAGATGTTACCGTCATTTGCAGCAACCATACCCTTATTGTAAATTCTGCGTCCTATCTCACATATCTCTTTTTTGATTTCATATTCGTTCATAGTGATCCTCCTTCTATTCCCTGTGACTTTTGTCGTTGAATTTCTTTGTTTCTCTA
>DPVV01000616.1:0-355 GCA_003526525.1 Lachnoclostridium phytofermentans
ATTTTTTCTTCTTCAATAATGAGAGGTATGATTCTAGTACCCGCTAGTTTGTCCCCACGTTTCACTGGGAAATTACCGTGTCTGGTAGCTATCATCATTTCTCCTAAGTAATTTATCTTATTTAGAAGCTTTATATTTACTTTGAAAAGGCCATCACAATCTGCATAAAGATCTATCTTACCTTCTTTTACACCGCTTCTTTCAATATGTTCTCCTTTGCAGATGGAGCAAAGTATCTCTGCACCTTCATTCTCGTGAAGCATTCCTTCTTCTTTTTCCCACACATACAAATGATCTTTTCCAATGGATAATAAAACAGGTATATCTTCCTCTGTAACAACATGTCCTTTACGAA
>DPVV01000616.1:504-4638 GCA_003526525.1 Lachnoclostridium phytofermentans
CTCTTCCGATCTAACAACATGTCCTTTACGAAAGATAGCGTCCTTTGTTACCCCTTTTATAATTTGAGTCATATCATGACATAATACATGTCCAACTGCATCCTCTGTCATTATTAATTTCATAAATTCTGCCTCCGTTCCTTAATGCATTTGTGAAGATTTACTGTGTGTAAAACTGACAACAAAATTCGATAAACTTTTTTTCCAGTCTGTCAAACTTTTTGCGTTTTGCATATACGATATAAAGATTTCTAGTTACTTTTTCGCCTTCTGGTTCATATATCAGTATTTTCCCATCGCTTGCATAGTCTAAAGCTGCTTTTTTTGACATTATGGTAATACCCAGGCCTCTGCTCACTGATTTTTTTATTATTTCCTGATCATTAATAAATGCTACAACATTTAGTTTCTTTATATCAACATTCTTTGACTCCAAGAATCTTTCTGCTGTTTTCTTCGTACCAGATCCATTCTCCCTCAAAATAATAGGTTCCCTCATGAGCTCTTCAAAGGAACAATTCCCCTCTAATAACTCTTTATAATGTTTTTCATTGGGTGTTACTACCACTAGTTTATCTTCATAAAAGGGTATGTAACGTAATCTATCATCCTTATTTTTTATACCAACAAAACCAATGGTTGCTTTGTGCTTTAATAATTCTCCAATTACATGATCACTGTCACCTTGTTTAATGGAAAAGCGAACTTTCGCATTTTGTTTTTGAAAAGCTTGTATCAGTTCCGGTAATATATAATGGGATGGGATAGTAGAACCTGCAATATCGATTCTTTGTTCTTCCTTTCCCTCTCTATCAAATCCTTGATACAACTCTTCCTTTATGGCCAACATTTCTTTGGCGTACTCATACAATCTCTCCCCCGCCACAGTAGTGCGTACCTTTTTTGTTGTACGATCCAAGAACTTGGTATTGAACTCATTCTCCAAAGATACAATATGTGCACTAATGGTTGGCTGAGTAAGATATAATTTTTCTGCTGCCTTAGAAAAACTTTGTAGTTCGACAACATTAACAAATGCTTCGAGCTGTTTTAATTCCATACTATATACCTACTTTCAGTTCATCATCCTCAACAGTCATAATATAACATACCAAATCCCTATAATCAATTTATTTATAGATTTTTTCTATAAATGAATCTCCAGTATAAAGAATATAAATTTTACCAAATTGTACATCTATCTAGAATTCATATACATTAATAAATTAATGTAACAATACTATGAATTTTCGTCATATCTACAAAAAATAAATTAAATAAAGAAGTGCAAAGGGTAATATCCTCGCACTTCTTTTTTCTAGCTATTCATTATATCTTAAATTGTGAAATCATTTGAGTTAACTTCTCTGCAATTTGCGCTTGATGTTGCGCAGTTTCCGCAACCTCATCCATCGCGATTGATATCTGATTTATGCTATTTAACATTTCTCCTGAACTATTGGATGTATCTTTTATGTTAGAAGTTATGGTTTGCGTAACATTAGAAATTTCATTTGTGGATGCATTCAGTTCTTCGGACATTGCAGCTATGCTATTAGATAAATTGCTTACATAGATGGAGTCATTTTCATAATTAACTCCTGTATCTATCAATAACTGATAATCCTCCTTAACATGTCCGTTAATAAAATCTAGTAAATCTTTTGAATGAATCGTTAGATTCGTTTATGACAGTATAATATACTTAGTATTTATTATATTAGATTGACCGGCCAAGAAGGTTTTTTTCCGCTTAATACTTCATCAATTCCAATCGCCGCATCTAAACTCATTCTTGCCATCGCTTCTTTTGTTAACGCAGCATTATGAGGTGTTACAATAACATTATCTAATTGGAACAAGTTTGATAACGTCTCCTTAAAAGGTTCCTCTTTAAAAACATCCAACCCTGCTCCCGCTATCTTATGTTCTAGAAGGGCATGATACAAATCATCTTCATTTACAATTCCACCTCTTGAAGTATTAATTAAAACTGCCTCAGGTTTCATCAGCGATAACTTCTTAGAATCCATAAAATCTTGTGTCTTTTTACTAAATGGAATATGTAACGAGATGAAATCAGATTGACGAATTAGCTCATCCACTTCTTCCGTTATCGTTACGTAATCTGGTAACTTCTTACTCACTAGTCCATGTCCATAAGCAAGAATCTTCATACCTAATCCGAATGCTGCTTTTTTTGCAACACTCTCCCCAATCCTTCCAAACCCTATAATACCTAGAGTCTTTCCATAAACATCAATCCCAGGCATTCGATTTCTGATTTCATAATTACCCTGTCTCAATTCTTTATCTGTTATTACTAGATTCTTCGCACAAGCTAATATGAGCATAATGGTATGCTCTGCTACCGAGTTAGCATTTGCCAATGGAGTGTAACAAACCTGAATGCCACGAGCTGTTGCTTCCGTGAGATCTACATTATCATAGCCAACTCCGTGTCTTCCGATTACTTTTAAATGAGGTGCTGCATCAAAAACCTCTTTCGTACAGGATGCAGTACGAAGTAAAAGACCACTACAATCACCAATATTATTACAGATATTTTCGATTGAACTGTCTTGCAGAACACGAAGTTCATATCCTTTTTCTCGTAAATATTTTTTTCCTGATTCGTCCACATTTTGCGGTATTAGTATTATTTGATTCATTCTATGTCCTTTTCTTTCTATTCTTTTTCATTCCGTTCCCTTTTTCTTCTATTCCCTTTTCTTCTATTCCCTTTTCATTCTACTTCCATTCCTTTTTTATCTATTTCATAACCAATTTAATTATTAACACAAGATACATCTAAGTGTTAAGACTTTTTTATGGTCAAAATTCTCTATACACTTTTGATTTTAGGACTTAATTAGACAATTCTACTTAACTCTCCAGTTTCAGAATCAATTATTAATCCATATACCATCACACTCTCTGGGATTAAAGGATGATTACGTATCAATTCAACCGATTTCTTTATTGAATCATCCAAATCTACAAAACCTCCCAGCCAAGAATCAAAGTCAATTCCGCAATACTTCATCATATCAATATTATTTTGCGTTATTCCATGTTCTTTCATTTTTTCTATCATTTTTTGGCTGTCTGTATACCTTGCCCCACAGTCCGTATGCCCTATTACTAGTATTTCGCTAACATTTAATTCATATATGGCGATAAGCAAGCTTCGCATTGCACTCCCAAATGGGTGCGAAATAACTCCACCTGCATTTTTAATAATTTTTGCATCTCCATTTTTAAGTCCCATGGAAGCTGGTAATAATTCCGTTAACCTTGTATCCATACAAGATACAATTGCAACTTTTTTCTGTGGGAATTTATTGGTTATATATTTTTCGTATCTTTTATTTTCAACAAAGGCTTTATTAAACTCTAGAATTTCTTCAATCATACAATCCCCTTCTTTCTATATTTATATAACTATCAAGAAGAAGTACGCTTCGCGAGCTTTTCCCTGTTATAAATAAATTAATCTAATTATAATACCTTATCGATTTATTACAACATAAATTATTCATCCTAATTGTTCTCTTTATCCTAAACATACAAAATCCTTTACTTCTATTAAAGAAAAAGTAAAGGATTCTTACTTATTATAGTATCTTATACCACCAATTATTTCATTACGGATTGAAACGTCTCCTTATCACTATCATTGAAAGAATATTCTAGAAAAGTATATCACTGCTTAAATATATCCTCTAATTTATTGAGTGGAAAAGGAGTCATGGCCAATGGTTTCACTGCAATCGACATTAAAAGAGCTGGGTTATCATCCGCTGCAATGCGATTTGAACTTAAATCACCGCACTCCTTACACCTATGGATTATCGCCCATTCCCCACCCTTTCGCACCCATACACTGACTGGTTCCATAATTCCTTGACACAAAGATGCACGATCGCCTGGTTCAATATCTACATGTATACTTGATAAACACTTTGGGCAATGATTACGATGTTGGCTTCCAGCCCCATCTGGTACTACAAGCGCACCACACACTTTACATGGGAAACTCTCTGTACAAGCAGAACGCCGGTAATCTATCTTTGATTCCGTATCTGATGTAGCTTTCGTATCAATCATCTTTTGATAGGAATCATATCGATC
>DPVV01000222.1 GCA_003526525.1 Lachnoclostridium phytofermentans
TTAATTCAGATATTAGCATTACCACAAAGATAAGGGCTAGAAAGGCACATACCATGCCAAAAAACTCTTCTTGTTTACTAGGGTTAAGTAATAACGTTGTAACTAAATATATAATTGCCGGCAATGACATAGTTGTTAGGGATATTGCCCTGGAATAAACATCTAAAAAATCAGTTAACATAAGTAACTGTAACATTACGGAAATTAGCTCTATCCCAAAAAACACTGAATTTACCGAGTTGATGCTAACAAAAAAACAGATAGAAAATGTTATCAACTCGATTGTTCGTAGAATCTTCCATGCGATTCCCTTTTTAAATAATTTCGTATGTTCTGCCAAGATGTCAATAAGAAGAGCACCTGAGGCTATAGAAAATCCATATCTTCCATCCTCTGATAAATCACCAATCATTTGAATTAATGTATATAGCCAGAATACCGACGTAACTATCACAAGGCCTCTGGAAAATTTCTTCCGAAATACAAGTAGATCGTCGCTCATCCGTTCCTTCTCCTTCCGGACAATATGATAGCTTACTTTTCCCAGTACATTTCTATTACATCTTGTGTATTTAAAGGATTTGTAAAATCTGCCTCATTACCATTAATTTTTAATACAACCCTGCTTCCTCTAGCAATTGTTAAGTCAAAAGGATAGACATCTAATATATCTACCAGTATGAATTTATCTTTCCCCTTTAATGTGATTAATGTTCCATTGACATAAACTGTAATTTCAGAACCTTTCTCTACCTTTTTATCATCCACTTCCTCCTTATGAGCAGGCGAACTCCCATCTTCCAGAAAGCCTTCTTCTAAAAGTGCATCCTCCCCGATTGAATACTCTTTGAATTCCTCCTCTGATACCATGGCAGCTACTTCCTCATAGGAAGTAGTGATATCCTCATGTAATGGATAATATATGGTGAAATTCTCATAAACTCGGTCTTGTGGCTTAGCAGACTGATGATTAATTGTAATCCCCTTCCGATAAGGTAAATCCATAAATTCTAACAACTGTTCTAGCGTATAATGATTTAAAAGTTCCAATCGGTCTCCATCCTTAATCTGATAGGTATCCGATACCAGTATACCGTTTGCAAGTACGTACTTAGGGCATAACACTTCTTTGTGATTCACTGCAAATGTTATCGTACTCTTATATTCCGGAAGCTTGGCCACCATAAGAGTTGCATCTGCTCCTGCGGTAGACTCCGTAATTTGTATAATATCATTTTGAGTAATGGAAGCATTTAAACTTACTTGCTTACCATTTAGTATAATAATTGCTCCTTCTCCTGCTTCTCCTCGTGCAAGACGCTCACTTCCATTAAGGGTATAATGTAACGCCCTGCCTCTGCGTGGGAATAGCAATTCATTTGGAAAACCAATAGTAAGTGCTGCATCTACAATTGTTAGATGCGTATTATCATATAATTTAATTCGTTCCCCATTCACCATCACATAGATAAAATTGTTGCGGTTCTCATAATAGTTTAAACAAATACCAATCGGAGTTACTAATAAAGGATCCTTCTTTATCTCTTTTTGTAAGAACTGAACCATATTAAGAACTTCTTCCCCACGAAGAGCAACTCTTTCTTTTGGTAAATTAAGCTTTGACGACAATGCCTCCACAAAATAAGGAAGTTTTCCTCCTCCACCAACAACAAAGACAGCACTCACGGATTTCCCTCCGTTAAGGTATAAAATCTGCTCTGCAATCTGAGCAGTAATTTGATCAATTTCAACGCTAATTGCCTCGTAAATTTCTTCTCTCGTAACTTTATTCGAAAGTCCCATGATATCTTTATAAGAGACGGTCTTTTTCTTTAGAACTGAAGTCTTCATTGATTCTGCAGTTTTAAAATCAACCAAATAGCGTTGCATCAATGTATTAGTTAGCGCATCGCCTGCCTTTGGAATCATTCCATAAGCAATAATACTACCGTCCTTCGTAATACAAATATCGCTTGTGCCAGCACCGACATCGATTAATGCAATATTTAATAAACGAAACTTTTCAGGAATGGCAACATTGATTGCAGCGATCGGCTCAAGTGTAAGATTAACAACTTCAAGTCCTGCTTTCTCAACTGCTGCATACAACCCTTCAATTACTTCCTCCGGTAAAAAAGTTGCAAGTAACTCTACTCCTATTTTATTTCCTTTATGATCTTCTAGGTTTGTCATTACATAATCGTTAAGGTAGTACCTCACTACACTGTAACCGACACAATAAAAGTTACCTTCTTCGGAATTCATTTCTTTACGGAGCTCCTCGTACGCTTTTTCTACCCCGTTTAATTCCAGTGTTCGTATGTGTTCCTCTGAAATGATACCTTCGTTGATTAGGTTATATTCTGCCTTCACAGTAACTGTTTTTAACACACGTCCTGCGGCTGCAATACATACTTCTTTTAGCTTTCTACCAAGTTGCTTTTCTAAGTCCCTTTTTACTTCCCGTATAGTTTCCGCAACTTTATTGATATCATGTATCTGACCATCCAACATGGCTCTGGTTTCATGATATCTGACAGACTGTGAGGCAATGATAAAATCATGCTCATTTTGCTTATATCCAACGGTACCAACAATGCTTCTTGTCCCAATATCAAGACCGAATACCATATTTTCAGGATATGTAATCACGTCCATGTTGTGATTCCCCCTAGTATATTTTACTTTTGCTTAGGTACAATGTCCTATTTATTTCATTTTTAAGCATATTTAAAACAGAAGTTGCATAGCAAATTCTGTTTCAGATTACAATATCTACCAACGATGATACTTCTTACCTATATTATATCACAGATAGTGATTTTTTGCCAAGAAGGTTTAAAAGTTTTCCTCTTCCTTCATTCTCTTTTTTATTCAGAAAGAGACCAAAGGAAGAACTTAATAACTTGTCACTTCCATTTGGTCATCTTTAATTAAAACTCTTATTTTTGCTTATTTTAGATCGGAAGAGCGTC
>DPVV01000056.1 GCA_003526525.1 Lachnoclostridium phytofermentans
GCATAAAAGCCTTCTGCTTTAACAAAAAACTTATAAAATAAGTTATTTACGATTCCGCTTAAAATATTACCACTAAACTTGATTCTAGGGCTAGTAAAAGATACTTCTTCTTTTATTTTATTAGAAATATCAGAAATTATAGCTTCTGATTTTCGAATAATATCATGTGCCTCTTCTTTTTCAGGAGCGGTATACATAGCAATGTAGTTTTCTGGCATCACAACTTCTGCACACCCCATAAATTGAAGTTCCTTTTCATCGCATAGTTTTTTAGTGTACTTTTCTGCTGCACCAATACTATCTCCACATGTCAACACAAAATATATTTTTCGATTTCCGCTAAAATCTATCTGTTTTATAAAATCACTCACAACCCGAGGTATACGCCATGCATAGGTTGGAACAACAACTACTAGTGGCAGTACGGATGTGATTTTTTCTTTTAAGCCTTTCTTTATCATCTCATTTAAAGAAAGAACTTGATCACCTGTTTCCTTAGCGATAGCGTTAGCAACATAAGAACTATTACCCGTTCCTGTGAAATATAATATCATTTGATTTTCTCCTTCCAATTTCAAGTATATTTTAAAAAATAAATAGTATAGGATAATATATTTTGAAAATACTTATTACGATACCTAAAATATAAATCTTGAACTGATTTATACATCCAAGAAAGGAGTTACTATGACAAAAAATCCAAATCATAGTTTTCAAAAAAAGGAACAACCACATAGCCCAAGTAAAGGCGTGGTAACGGAGAAAACTGAGAAAGATGCACAAACTGGTTCTACTTCCAATACTACGAAAAATAAAACTGCAAAAACACAAAATAAAGAGTACTAAATAAGAAACAAAGAGTATTCGCATCTTAGATCCATCAGATTTTCATCTTTAGATTAAACTAATTTTAAAAATCTTAAAAAACAGAGCCACTAGGCAATTGCCCTAAGGCTCTGTTTTTTTATTGTTTTCCTGAAAAAATCAATGATTTTACTCTCTTGAAAATCCACATAAAAACTCCAATTCTTTCGTAACATCAGATGGAGATTTTGTAAATATCCCAGAAAAAGGAATCTGATATCCTTCTGTATGTTCTGGTGGTGTTTCATATACTGGATTTCCTGGTTTTTGTGGTAATACTAAGGACTCATCCGGTATCCAAGCCTCAGGCTTGCTTGTAAGAAATTTAGCTAATTCAGGAATCTTTTTCATTTCTTCCGCAACAAAGCCAGCAAATAAAAATCCTCCAAAGTCATTGCTATGAGTATAATCACCCGGATAGAAATATCGTTTTGATACTTCAATCCCATTTTTCAAAATGAATTCCTTGCTTCGTTCATGTAAATCGATAATAGGAATATCATATTCTTCCCCTATTTGTTTACATACCTTATCGTATTCCACGAGTAAATCAACGTACTGTGTTCCATCTTCTCTCCAAGTATTCCTAGACAATGGCGAGATTAGAACAGGATAGACATCTTTTTCTCTACACTCCATGATATAGCGTATCAGATTATTACGATAACCTTCTTCTGCTTTTAGATGAGAGAGTTTTTGATCATTATGACCAAATTGAAATAGTACTATATCACCTGGTTTCGCCAAACGAGTCAAAATATCATAATGCCCTTCGTTACGAAAACTCTCTGTCGTTAATCCGGAATGTGCATGATTAGATATTGCAACTTCTGTGGATAAGTAAGCAGATAGAGCCTGACCCCATCCACAATAGCAAGCTCCTGGTTCATACGGGTAACCACTAGGTTGGTCAGTTACAGTGGAATCTCCAGCTAAAAAAATAGTTTTGGATTCAACACTTTGAATATGCACCTCCGATATACGTACTCCATCTCCTATGATAGCAAAATCTACACTTCGATCAGTATGTACCTCTGTGTAGTTTCTTGGAATGATATCACTAACATTTACAAGGAAGGAATAGGTAAGCTCTTCTTTACTAGCTAGCATATAATTATGAAAATGAAGGTGTCGCCTTCCACCAAATAATGTAAGAGATTTCACTCCTCTATCTCCAGCTTTTAATTTTAATGTAATTAGATAATTGTCTTCGCCTTCTATATCCAACTTAAAAAACAATGGAACATTAACTGGAGTTACTGAACCATTTTCTAAAACTCCAACCGCATAGCAACCATCTTCATCTTCCATAATTCCCGTAATTTCACTATCCATATACCAGTATAAGATGTCAAATCCACTATTTAACTCTGGTATCTTAAGTGCTTTTTCTAAGTCGCGGATAGGTTCTGTAATAAAACCGTAACCTCTCTCACTTGAATAAAGCATATTTTTATTAAGTTTTATCTTCTTGTTCATAGGTAAATTCCTACTTTCCAATTAAGATATCATTACCAAGGATATGATTTACTAACCAATCACTTACAAAACCAAGTAATTCTAAGCATGTTTGCTTTTGATCTTCATCAATAGACTCTAGATCGAGGCCCTCCATTTTCTCTAAAAATGCCTGATGTTCAATTTTATGAGAAAACAAACGCTTATAATTAATACTCATCATATAATCTTCTTCATCTGTAAAATGTTTCTTTGCGTATTCTTTTAATCCATAAATTACTTCCACTATATAATCAAACTTATCATGAATAAAATCATTATTTAATAACTCATATAGTTGATCAGCCAATTCAAAAAGTTTTTGATGTTCTTCATCAATTAATGTAATTCCTGTCATATACTCTGGCTTCATCTCAAACATGTTTTTATGTCCTTTCTACGAACGTATTAAAACTGCACGGCATGGTGCACCATCTGCTCCAGCAAGATTTAATGGAGCAGCAAATAGAAAATAATCTCCTTCCGGAACACTCGATAAATTCATTCCTTCTAGTAATACTACCTCATTCGAAAAAAGTTCTAGATGAACCTGCATTGGCGAATCTTCCGGTCCTATTGTCTGTGATTCATTTCCAACCAATAACACCCCAAAATGATTGAACTCCTGTGCTGCTTCGAAAGATACTACCGTTTTCCCTTTTAATAGTATTCTTTCTTTCCCTTTTAACATGATTCGTTGAACATCTTCACAGGTAAGTACGCCATCATGTTCCACTACAGTACACTCCCCAATCACACGCGTTAAGTCAATTTGATCGACTGTTTTCCCACCATCAATAAAATGATAAGGAGCATCTATATGTGTTCCATTATGCGCACACATATGTAAAACGGTTAAATTACAGACATCTCCTTTTGTAGTTTCCTTAACCCTTTCATATCTAGGTGCCTCATCTCCCGGAAATACTCGGCACGAGAACAGCTCCTGAGTAATATCATAGATTTCCATTGATAATTCCTCCCTTTTAACCAATTTGACTATGCTTTTTCTTTAAAGTAGGTCAACGTTTGAGTTACATTAGAAAAAGGAACAAGTTAAGAATGTTACTTCTGAATAATAATCCTTTATTGTTCCTCATCATTATATCATAACTTGTTTTATTTTCCATACTAACATAAAAAGTACTAAAATAATTCGAGCTCTTCCCCATGGAATGCATGAAGGTGCTTTAAATGAAACAGCAATTGCCTTTCCTCCCGTTCCCTTATGGAATAATGAATAAGCATGTGCAAGTACTGGTGCTGCTCCCAGAATGGGATACAAGTATAATCGGTTGCGATAGCTAAGGTTTTGCATCGAAGCAAACCCCTTTTTTTCATATATGTAATAGTTTCCGCTGGATATAAATGTGGAATTACTAAAATATCCATGGTATGTTTCTTTAAGTATTCGCTTAAGTATTTTGCCATCAATGCATTTGCATAATATACAGGAGATTTATAGCGCTTATTACTAACTTTCATTCCAAGCTGATAGATAAATCCAAAAAAATGTGGTGTTATTTTTGCAATAGAGACATAAGTTCCTCCAACAATACGTGAAGTTCTTTCACTGGCTAGCTTCATAAAGTCTAACATTTCAACTTTTTCACCAGAACACTTAAGATATTCTTCTAAAGCACGCCCTGCCGCATTATGTCCCTCTCCTGTATTACAAGAAAGAATTAATACATTCATATCAACCTCCATAACTTCCCAGAGTATTCCTCGCACCTTATCTTTTGTTCTCTATTGAATTAAGTTTACACAAAAAGCGCTTACTTGTAAAGTAAACGCTCCTTCTTAGTTCAGCTTATTTCATATTTTCTCAATATGGATATGACACTCTCATTTGAACAACATATAATCCATTTACTTGTACTATGATATAACATAACAACCCCATAGCTTTGAAATATTAACCCTTTATTTCGCTAAGTTAACTCTGTCCAATGAAAAGTAACAGAGATAACAGTTTGTGGTTGTTGATTCACTATATGAAAAATATAGGCCAGATTCGTCCCAGGAGTTAATTCCATACCCTTTAGCATAGACTCATCTACTGACTGATAGGGATTAATCGTTGAGGATAAAAAACAATAATCTTTATGATAGGCTAAGTTTTCATGCGACAACAGTTTACAAAATGGTTCTTGAGGATAATTACTTAAATCCTTTGGTGCATAATGTTCACTAGTCGTTGCATCCTCTGGTATTTCTACATTATGAAACACTTCAAGACTAAGAATCGCATCTGAAAAATTATGATAAATCGTTTTTTCGATAGAAATTTTCGTATTAGAATTCTCTGGATTAGATAAAATAACAGCTCCTGCACCTTCTCGCATAAATGATATCATGTTCGAGGTTGCTATGTAATCATATTGGTTTACCGGTTGAATCCATGGTTTTTTTGCTTCCATTTCCTTTGTATGAACCCCCTCCATCCATGGCATCTTCCAGGTTTTTTTATTTTCTTCAAATATTGCACTCGTATTATTTATACGATCTTCTCTGTTATTTATTTAATATCCTCTATTATTTATATGATCTTCTTTATTGCTTACATGATTTTCTTTATTGCTTACATGATCTTCTTTATTATTTACATAATTTTCT
>DPVV01000059.1 GCA_003526525.1 Lachnoclostridium phytofermentans
TTGGGATATTATCATATCCAAAGAAACGTGCTACTTCCTCATCAAGATCAGCTTGGCTTTCTACATCTTGTCTCCAGCTTGGAACGATAACTTCGTCTGTTGCAGGATCGTATTTTAAATCTACCATTTTGAAATAAGAAAGCATAGTTTCTTTATCAAGAGAAGTGCCAAGTACTTTATTGGTACGCTGCCAATTAAATTTTACTCTCTTTTCTCCACGTACTCTTGGGTATACATCCACTGCTCCACCAACAACCTCACCTACGCCAAGTTCTTCGATTAACTGACATGCACGGTTGATTGCTGCCATTGCTGTGTTTGGATCTAACCCTTTTTCAAACTTTGATGATGCATCGGTACGTAATCCTAATTTCTTACTGGATAAACGGATGTTAGTACCATCAAAGCAAGCTGCCTCGAATAATAATGTCTTAACATCATCAGTAATCTTTGAATTTTCGCCACCCATAATACCAGCGATAGCAACAGGCTTTTCGCCATCACAGATCATAAGCATACTGGAATCGAGTTTTCTCACCTGACCATCTAAGGTAACAAATTCTTCTCCATCTTTTGCACGTTCTACAATAATCTTATTTCCTGCAATTAAGTCAAGGTCGAATGCATGCATTGGCTGTGCGAACTCTTCCATAACATAGTTTGTGATATCAACAATGTTATTGATAGGACGTATCCCGCATGCAGATAATCTTCTCTGCATCCATAATGGGGATGGAGCAATCTTAATGTTCTTAACTACTCTTGCTACATATCTGCTGCAAAGATCTGTATCTTTAATTTTAACTTCCACATACTCTGCAACCTTTTCATCATTGCCTGTTTCCTTCACAACTGGAGGAACGTATGATTTACGAAATGTTGCTGCTGCTTCCCTTGCAATACCAAGGACACCAAAGCAGTCTACACGATTCGAAGTTATCTCATATTCAAACGTAACATCGTTTAATCCCAATGCATCAATTGCGCTAGAACCAATCTTTAAATCATCGTATTCTTTGATATCACTAAAAATATAGATTCCTTCTTCTGGTGCTTCTGGGTACATCTCTTTGGAAGAACCTAATTCTTCAATAGAGCACATCATACCATTTGACTCAATGCCTCTTAGTTTACCCTTTTTAATCTTAATTCCACCAGGTGTCTTACTTCCGTCATGTCCGCCAGCAACACGTCCGCCGTCTAATACAACTGGAATTACGTCGCCTTCTTTAACGTTCTTTGCTCCAGTAACGATTTGTACGCTCTCTCCTTCTTCCGAAATCTGAACCTGGCATACAATTAATTTATCCGCATCTGGGTGTCTCTCTATTTTAAGAATCTTACCAACGATGATTTTCTCTAAATCAGCGTCAAGTCTTTCAAATCCTTCTACCTTAGTTCCAGTTAAAGTCATCGCATCCGTATAATCCTGTGCTGTCACATCTAATTCTGGAACATAAGCCTTAATCCATGAAAGTGGTGTATTCATTATTATTCTCCTTTCCTTTTGCTCTTCTAGAACTGCTTTAAGAATCTCATATCATTTTCATACAAAAGTCTCATGTCATCGATTTCATATTTGAGTAATGCGATACGCTCAAGACCTACACCAAATGCAAATCCTGTGTACTCTTCTGGATCAATTCCGCTCATTTCAAGAACTCGTGGGTGAACCATACCACATCCTAAGATTTCAATCCAACCAGATCCCTTACAGAAACGACATCCCTTTCCACCACATTTGAAACAAGATACATCCACCTCAGCGCTAGGCTCTGTGAATGGGAAATGATGAGGTCTAAATTTAACCTTTGTCTCTTCTCCGAATAACTGCTTTGCAAACTCAGCTAAAGTTCCTTTTAAATCAGCAAATGTGATGTTCTTATCGATTACTAATCCTTCAATCTGGTGGAAACTTGGAGAATGTGTCGCATCTACTTCATCCGAACGGAACACTCTACCTGGTGCAATCATACGGATTGGAAGTTTTCCCTGCTCCATTACATGTACCTGAACTGGAGATGTCTGTGTACGAAGTAAGATATTACTTGTAACATAGAAGGTATCCTGCTCATCTTTTGCTGGATGATTCGCGGGAATATTAAGTGCTTCAAAGTTATAGTAATCGTACTCAACTTCTGGACCTTCTACTACTTCATAGCCCATACCAACGAAGATACGCTCTGCTTCTTCTAATGCAATCGTATTTGGATGACGATGACCAAGCATAGGCTTCTTTGCAGGAAGCGTAACGTCGATTGTCTCTGCCTTCATCTTTGCTTCACGTAGCACTTTTCCAAATGCTGCCTTCTTACTCTCTAGTGCTTCCTCCAAACTTTCTCTTGCTTCATTTACTAACTGACCAACTTTTGGACGATCTTCTGGTGCCACATCCTTCATTGATTTTAAAACAGAGGTCAATTCTCCCTTCTTACCTAAGAAATTCACTCTGATTTCATTTAATGCATCCAAGGTCTCACTTGCATTAATTTGGCTGAGTGCTCTTTCCTTGATTTCCATCAATGTTTGATTCATAGTAGTCCTCCTTGCTTTTACGCTTACTTCAATTCTTTACTTAAAC
>DPVV01000241.1 GCA_003526525.1 Lachnoclostridium phytofermentans
GCAATAATTATTCATATCATATTTTTAATAGCATTTAATAATTCTAAAAATATATATTATAATGAACGGGATAAATTTTTTCATAGTTAAGTAATCTTAGATTATTTAACCTCATCAAGGAAGTCCTCCTCTTCTGTAAGCGGTGGTAAGGACTAACTTGTCTTAAAATGCCACCTAGTGGCAATGAGGTTATTAGCAAGTAGCGTAAGCGGATTGCGAATAACCGCTTTGATTCGCAGAGTTTTATTAACTTTAAATAGTTTTTCATGGCAAGGAAGTTTTTCAAAGATTGCTTTACTTGTTTAGAAATGAGGATTAGTATGTACCAAATCACAGTAGGAAATTTTGATATACGTAAGATATGTTATTCTGGACAATGTTTCCGTATGAAGGAGATTAGTGAAACTACATTTGAAGTTGTAGCATATGGGCATTATTTAATAATCAGCCAACAAGAAGATGAATTGATATTATCTTGTACTGAAGATGAGTTTCATTCGATATGGAAGGAATATTTGGGCTTGAATGTTGATTATGATACTATTACTGGACTTGTAAATGAAAATGATCGATATATGAAAACAGCGATGTCTTTTGGGTGGGGAATACGTATCCTAAAACAAGAGTTATGGGAGACAATTGTTTCCTTCTTAATTTCACAACAAAACAATATTCCAAGAATAAAAAAGAGTATTCAAATGCTCTGTGAACGTTATGGAGATGAAAAAATAAATGAAAATGGCGATGTATATTATACATTCCCAAAACCAGAAGCCTTTCAGCATTTGACGGATAGTGAATTAAAAGAATGTAATTTGGGCTATCGTACGAAATATATCCTAAGAACTGCGGGAGCAGTTGTAGATGGTAGTTTTGATTTAGAAGGTTTAGCAAAGTTAAGCTATGAAGATGCAAAAAAAGAGCTGATGAAATTATATGGTGTTGGTATCAAGGTATCAGAATGTATCTGTTTATATGCACTTCATCATTTTGATGCTTTTCCAATTGATACACATATTCAAAAAGTATTGGAAGTAAATTATCCAAGTGGATTTCCTTTTGATAAATACAGAGGGTATTCGGGAGCATTACAACAATATGCTTTTTATTATGATTTATATGAGGCAAAGATAGGTTAAGCAAGAAAAAGGAAGTTTCGTGAACTTTTTTATGCAATAAATAAAGGACTAATCTGTATTTAGTAACTAGGTAGACGTAAGGAATATTTTCAGATTTATAGTATGAGGTATTACATTTACGGATGTTATACCTCATACTATGGATAAAAAGAGCAGTGAACTCTACAACTAACTGTTCCCATAACGGATTATTAAAATAGCCCATGATTATATTTGAATTGTGCAAATACCATTATTGCGAGCCCACTGATAAAACAAATTCCAAAAGCGAACCAACCATATGCAGTATGCGATAAAAAGCCAATAATACCTGTTAAAATCGTTCCTATTCCTATAAGCATCGTTGCCTTACCCATTTTACTTGTATAAGGTTTCTTATCTGCTTCAGATACTTTCGTATAATGATAATCATGTATAAGAGTTATCTGTTCTTTTTTCCATATTCTCCAGCCTGTAAAAACAAACAAACTGCCTAGTACTAACATTAAAATTACTTCAAACAAAGACATTTCAACACCCCCAAGTTCCTATTTACCACGTTGTTTTTCATCTATATTATACCACTAAAAATATTCTAAGTTACATCTGTTTTGAAAAAATACTTTACAAACAGATTCATCAATAGTACCAGCATTTCTTAGTATCAAACTCTTATCAAAACATTTATTATATGAAAGGTAGTCAAGTTGAACTGAAACAGATTGTTTATTTCTTGCATAGAAAAGCACACCTATTTCAGATGTGCTCTCTATAATACGATGTATTTGATTAATAAACACGACTACTTGTCGCTTTCTAATAGTTCTAATCTATTATGGATACTTGTTCCTTTTCACTTTCTGATACCTTTGGTAATGAAACCCCTAATTTATCAATTGTAATAAGTTTAAGAAGAGCATCTAAAATTGTGGAACTAGAGGAAGCACCTTCTTCGCCTGAATTCCCCATCGTAACGATAGTCTTTGGAACAATGTCTACATGGGTATTCTTTATAGCATCTGCTAATTTATCTGTGATTTCTTGGATAATTCTATATTCAGATCCACCATATGCTTTTACCTGGGCATCGATAGCTTGAGCTTTTGCTAGACCAATATTCGATTCTTTTGATGCATCAGCTTCACCTTCTAAGCGAACTTTAGAAGCATTCGCTTTCGCAAGAGCTATGATTTGATTTGCTTCTTGTTCTGCTTTACTTGCTAGAGCAGCACCGTTATTTCCTTCTATTTCAATTTGTATCTTTGATTTTGTTAGGTAACTTTGTTGTTCTGCAATTGCCTGGGCTTCACGAAGTGATTTTTCACTCTCCGCAGCAGACTGTTGCTTCTGATATGTAATTTTCTTTTCTTCCGCAATTTGTCTTTCTCTAAGCTGAGTTAGAATATTTTCAATTTGTATATCATCTTTGGATGATTTTGGAGTACCAATCAAAACCTCTTCTAATTGAAGATTGTACTTGTTGAATTTTTCTTTCATTTCTACAACAGCTCTTTCTCTGATAGAACTACGTTCTTGAATTAACTCTATTAATGTTTTTGTTTGTGCAACATCTTTAAAGTATGCACTAACTAGCGGATCAAGTGATTGGTTAACAAGCATGCTAATATCACCAAATCGTTGTATTACCCAAGGCGCTTGCTTGTAATCGATATGCATAACCACAGAAAGTGGGAGAGATGGTTCGAAGGCATCTTTTGTGATTATATCAACTTCCGATAGATTTTGATCGTATTTGTGTTCCCCAACTTCACCACGGTTCCATTTTAATATGATATTCGTTGTAGGTACTAAAACCACTTTCCCTGCATCGGTATTAAAAGCATATTTTCCAGGCATCAACGGTTTTTGTAAAACACCTTTACAACCGGTCTCCACAAGTTCTCCATGTTTGTAGTCTGCACCAGTAGTATCAACTCCTTGTGCCCCAAAGAAACTAACTACAACTCCAACATTACCAATTGGTACCACAGTCTTTGGACGAAATTCTACGGTTGCAAATAAACGATTGATGTAATAAGTACCATCAGTTAATACTTCAATTTGCTTTCCTCTACGTCCACCAAGCTCAATAAATTTCTCTGGATCTTGATAACTTGAGTGACCTTCTCCAACATATGGTGCTATGATTTCTCCTTGTTGTAATGGAAGACTGTCATGGATTGTAACGATACCCATCAAGTCACTGGATTCATTTCCTCTTCCCATAATGATAACAGGAACAAAAGCATTTCGTTGAATTAATGTCTGTTGCATACTCTCAAGTTCTAGTCGTTCTTTTTTAGAAACATTCAAAATTGCTTTAATGTCATTCAGAGTAATTACCACAAACTGAGCTAAATTAATCGCATAAGTACCTTCTCTTAGGATCCCACGTTGCGGTCCTTTTTGGCCACCATTTTTTAAAAAGCCTCTTACATCTTGAAAATTATTTGCTTCTGGAATTACTTTACCTAGAGACTGTGTTGGTGAGAGCGGAATACCATCTTTTGCAAAAATATATGCTATTTGTCCTTGAGGTATTGTAATTAATGGATACTTATGAATACGGTACATTAGTGTAGAACGAAAGTGAATACCACCCCGTAGTAAATCTGGAGAATAACCTGCTTCGCCATTGAGAGCTATGATTGAATTTCTTAACGACCCATGAATACTCCACCATTTTTCTACGACAGCAACCTCATTCGACCGAATCATTCGAAGCCCAAGAATTTGAAAAATTAGTACGTACACAGCTAAAAGAATGCCACCAATTAGTAATGCTACGACATATAGATTCATAAAAATTTCCCCTTTCTTTGATATTTTTTATTAGTAAATGAAAGATTAACTAGTCTCAAAACTAATTTATTATATTCTATTATTTTAGTGTTTAGAATTTATATCTAAACGTTTTCTATCACCAAAATGTCAATAAAAAGGTACTAAAAATATATAAAATTCAATATTGATTATGGTCTCCATGAATTTATTAGTTTCTGTTAGTTTAGAATGTATTGATAAATTTGAAGAATAGATAGATCGGAA
>DPVV01000061.1 GCA_003526525.1 Lachnoclostridium phytofermentans
ACTAAGCCCTTGTTCTAGCATTTTCTTCTTAGCAAACTCTGAGTTATAAATATCACGAACACCCTCTGGGGTATGTAATAATTTATCCATAAAAAACCTTCTTTCCTGACAATTACTATATAGTAAAGATTTCCATCTTTAATTTTTTAATATTCTATCATTGTTCACGATGTATTATATTACTATTATTTTAAAATATTTGTTTCTCCGTTTATAGTGATCTACCTCAATAAATATTGTAACACTCACCGGAAGATGTTTTTTTGTATCTATCTTTCTAGCACGCTTTATTATGGTAACGTGATAATTCGCTACCACACGAAGTTAACTTATTATAATGCAAATGTTTTATCGTGTCAATGGAATATACTTACGATAAATACCAAGTATATGCAAAAGAGCTGTCACAGACAGACTTTGGCAGAGAGTTTTAATCCTCTCTTTCCAACAAATCTTTTTGTAACAGCTCTAAAAATGGAACGAATACTCCACTATGCCTTCTCATATAAAAATCCTCGCAAAGCTCCTCTTTACGGAAACTCTTTCTTCCTCCAGATAGCTTTCGATTCCAAAATCCCATAAGTTCTCCAAAACGTAAATAATAGAACTCGTCCTTTTTTGAAAAATAAATCAAAATAAAGGAGATTCCACCTTGTAGTTCAAAATCCTCCATGAACTTTACCTGATGTTCATGAATATTTTGCAGGGAAAAAGTATCCACCGCACATTCCTTTGCATCAAAACAAACCGGTATCCCCTGAACCGCTCCAATATAATCGACCGTACTTTTTTGCTCAAAATAAGCAAGTGTTATATGGCGTTTCTCTTTATCAATCTGAATTGGTGTAATCGGAGTTGGTACCTTTTGAATTAACGCTAATTGATTCTCACGATATTTCTCTAAAGTTAGATTAATTAACTCTTCTAGTGCAGATCCACGAAGCCCTCTTGAATTCCATGATGGCACTAATTTCCCCTCCTTTTTGCCCCCTAATTATCGCTAAATATACTTTTTTCTAAAATTTGAAATAATTTAGGATATGGTGCTATTATCTTTTGATTACTTAACTTTTCTAGTTCCTTAGAAAGATTAGGAAACTCTAATCGATAAGAATGAAGTAGCTGATGACTTAAGCCATATTGTTTTTGCAACCTTTTATTGATCGCTTCATCTCCATATTTCGTATCACCAATAATCGGATGTCCGATGCTACTTAAATGAGCACGGATCTGATGAGTCTTACCGGTAATTAATAATACCTCTAAGAGCGTATACCCGTTCTTGCTTAGAATTGGTTGATATTCCGTCTCAATGTAGGAGCTTTCACCATCGTCAGGGTCATTCGTAGTAATCCTTACTTTATTCGTCTTCTCGTCTTTCGCCAAATACCCGTGGATTCTAGCTCCCTTTGTCATTGTACCGTTTACAATACAGCGATAATATTTATGAAGACTACGATCTTGTAGCTTTGCTGACATCTCCTGAAGCCCTAACAAGCTTTTTCCGGCAATTACTATCCCACTGGTATTTCGGTCTAATCGATTGCATACCGCTGGTTTAAATGTTGATAACTCCTCTTTTGTCAAACTCCCCATCTCTAAAAGATAAGCAATGAATAGCTCAACCAATGATACATCAGATTCTTTTGCACGCTGTGATAACATGCCTATTGGTTTATTAATAATAACTACATGAGAATCTTCATATAGAACATCTAGTTTTACTGCCCTTTGATTCACCTTGGCATCAAGCTGATAAGATTCTTTGAATCCTTCTATTGTCTCCTCTGCTAAGAAAAGACGAACAATATCTCCTTCGATAAGTTTCTCTGCTCCTTCTGCCTTTTTCCCATTCAAGGTAATATTTTTCTTTCGAAGCATTTTATAAAAAAAACTCTTGGGAGCCTTGTTTAAATATTTCGCTAAGAACTTATCAAGTCTTTGGCCTGCCTCATTTTTTACAATGGTGATTTCTCTCACTATATTAACATCCTTTACTGTATTAGATTATCTCATCAAATGACATTATAAAATAATCCGCTAATCTCTTCTTCTCTTCCTCAATCGGTATGGAAAACTCATCCCAAACAGCACAAACTTTCATACCAGCATTTTTTCCTGCTAAAATTCCTTGAGGAATATCTTCAAAAACCAGGCAATTCTCTGGCTTTACAGAAAGCTTCTCTGCAACAAACAGATAAATATCTGGTGATGGTTTTCCCTTTGCGACCTCACAAGAAGTATGAATCGCATCAAAATACTGTTCCACATTAAGTTCCTTTAGCACTGCACTGGCAAGTTCCTTAGAATTACTTGTTGCAATTCCCGTTTTTATATTATTTTCTTTTAAGTATTGTAAAAATTTAAGTGTCCCTTGTTTTAATGGAACTTCCTTGGAATATTTCTCATATGCCATCTCATTCCAAGCATCCTTAATTTCTTCCACGGAAGGTTCTAACTGAAATCGTTCTTTAAAAAAGATTGCTGTTTCAGAAAAACTCATCCCTTCAATTTCTCGTTGTAGACCTTCTGGCAAATAAATCCCAAATCTACTTAGGTATTCTACATCAATTGCCTCCCACATCCACATGGAGTCCACCAATGTTCCATCTAAATCAAAAATAACTGCATTTATATTCTTTAGCATATTAATCTCCATTCTGTTGCAATTCTAGGAAAAATGATTGCAATTTTGTGCGCCGTCACAAATGCTGCTTTATCTATTCTCACGTAATGTCTCAATTTCTTCTTCGGTTAGTTCACGGTATTCACCGAGGGAAAGGCTCTTATCAAGAGAAAGACTACCCATAGAAATTCGTTTTAAATAAACGACTTCATTATCTACTGCTTCAAACATTCGTTTTATTTGATGAAATTTACCTTCCCGTATCGTTACACATGCTTCTCGTTCTGAAATACGCTCTAGCGTAGCCGGCAAAGCAGTAAACTCCTCATCTATTCTAAGTCCAGCTGCAAATGCTTCTTCGTCTTCTTTTTTAAGGGGTTCACGAAGCCTTGCAAAATAAACTTTATCAACATGTTTTTTAGGACTTAATAGTTGATGTGCTAAATCACCATCATTGGTAATAATTAAAAGCCCTTCGGTATCCTTATCTAATCGCCCTACTGGAAAAAGATCTTTTCTCTTTGCTTCATCTATTAAATCTACTACTGTAGTCTGTTTTTTATCATTCGAAGCAGACACAACTCCAGCGGGCTTATTTAACATAAAATACTCCAAAGTAACATAAGATAATTCCCTGCCATCAACGGAGATTTTATCATGATTACTATCCACTTTAGTTTCTGGCGAAGTTTCGGTATTCCCATTTACCATTACTCTGCCCTTTCGAATCATCTGCTTTACTTCAGTTCTAGTTCCAACCGATAAATCCGCAAGGTATTTATCCAGTCTTAACATCGAATTTGATTTACTCATTCCTTCCTCCAGCCTCTGTATGCATTTTCCTCTTTTCTTAGCACATTAAGCACTACTCTTGACATGATGCCCATGGATGCTTACAACAAGGAAAAGCACTCTTCTAGAACTTTTCCTTATCATAATACCTCTATTCATTTTTTATATTACATCCAACGCCAGCCAGGTAAATACTTATTCTTAAAATTCCCTTTACTATACTTACCAAACCCAAGCGGATAACCATCGACACAAACTAATAGCCATCCATCTTTACATTCTTTCTTTATCTCAATCGATTCACACTTAAGATAACGGATTGCATCCGCATCATCGGAAGAGAGATTATAGATATTATCATATTCTGAGGCTTTTAGTGCACATGCAAGAGCTTGGCTTGGCTCAAAACGATTTTTTTTCATCTCACCTAATAATAACCCTGATCGTAAGATTCGAAGTCCTTTTAAATCCACTAAGTCCTTTGGTAAAAGATATAAACGATCCTCTCTTACAGTTATTCGGTTAATATCAATTGGGAAGTTAATCTTTTGAAAGAATTCTTTTGCCTCTTCTGAGATTTGTTTTGTTTCCTTTGCAGGTATTTGATATTCCTCATGGAAACTGCTAGGAGCAGTTTCTTTCTTACGAAGCAGAGCAACATAATGCCCCTCCCCTTCTATTCTTTGCGGCCATAACCGTAAGGTATGAACAAGTTCCTTTGGTCCATCTACCCATTCAGGTTTTCCAAAATCAAATCCTTCATAAGAAACATTGTTTCTTTCCTTCATCTTCTCCAAACGTTTTTTATCTTCTTCTCGAAGTGGATAATCCGGTTGATTCTCTAAAGAATTCCAAATTGCTGGTACAATCTCCATATCCGGCTCTTCATCAAGTAGAAATTTGATGGTACCTTCATTCTCTTCTTTTGAGAAAGTACAGGTGGAATATAGCAGATATCCGCCTGGTTTTAGCATTTTTGTAGCCAATAGAATAATCTCTTTTTGCAGTTTATTATAATAGTCTACACCGTACTGTTCCCAGTTCTTTATAATGGCTGGACTCTTTCGAAACATTCCCTCTCCAGAACACGGAGCATCCACTAATATCTTATCAAAATAACCGGTAAATG
>DPVV01000444.1:0-16992 GCA_003526525.1 Lachnoclostridium phytofermentans
GAATCCAAAGAAGAGACGGATAAAATATTAGCAGATTTAAAAGACGCTCAGTTTAAAATTACGGAAGTAAAGCGTGGAGAACGTCAGAAGAAGGCTCCGCTACCATTTACCACAAGTACATTACAACAAGAGGCTGCGAAGCTTTTAAACTTTTCCACACAAAAAACAATGCGTATTGCCCAACAATTATATGAAGGCGTGGATGTAAAAGGGCATGGAACGATTGGTTTGATATCTTACCTACGTACAGATTCTATCAGAGTTTCGGAAGAAGCAGATACAGCTGCAAGAGAATTTATCAAAACTCAGTACAAACCAGAGTATGTGAATAGTCAGGACGTTAATAAAACAACTGGGAAAAAGATTCAAGATGCTCATGAAGCAATAAGACCAACTTATGTAGATTTAACGCCGGTAATTGTAAAAGAATCTCTAAGTAGAGAGCAATTTCGTTTATATCAACTAATATGGAAAAGATTCATTGCAAGTCGTATGCAGCCAGCCAAGTATGAAACCTCTACAGCGAAAATCGATGGAAATGGATATCGATTTACAGTAGCATCCTCTAAGCTTATATTTGATGGTTTTATGGCTGTTTATGCGAGTGATGATGAGGAAGAAGAAAATACAAACTCCAATATGATGTCCTTATCCGAGGATACACAATTAACATTTGAAGAATTTAATTATAGTCAACATTTTACACAAGCGCCACCACATTATACAGAAGCTGCATTAGTAAAGTCGCTAGAGGAGTTAGGTATCGGTAGACCAAGTACTTATGCACCGACGATAACCACCATCATTGCTAGACGTTATGTAATCAAAGAAAATAAAAACCTTTATGTGACAGAGCTTGGAGAAGCTGTTAATAGAATAATGAAACAAGCTTTTCCATCCATTGTTGATGTGAATTTCACAGTAAATTTAGAAGCTTTATTAGATGGCGTTGAGGATGGAGTTGTAAATTGGAAGACAGTAGTAAGTAATTTCTATCCTGACTTAGAAAATGCAGTACAAGATGCCGAAAAGCAATTGGAGCAAATAACAATTGAAGATGAAACGACAGACGTTATCTGTTCTGAATGTGGAAGAAACATGGTAATTAAATATGGTCCACACGGAAAATTCTTAGCGTGCCCTGGATTTCCAGAATGTAGAAATACAAAACCTTACTTTGAAAAAATCGGTGTTGCATGTCCATTATGTGGTAGTGATATTATTATAAAGAAAACAAAAAAAGGCCGTAGATTTTATGGCTGTGAGAATAATCCGGAATGTGAATTCATGTCTTGGCAAAAACCATCTGGAAAGTTATGTCCAATATGCAAAGGAATTATGGTGGAAAAGGGCCAGAAATTAGTTTGTGTCAATGAAGGCTGTGGACATGTAGAGAATAAAGAATAAATAAGAAAGTGTAAAACAGTAAGAATGATATAAAATCATTAGTAAAGAGAGATAACTTCGAACTTTTTAGGGAACTTTCTCTTGCAAAATGGTTTATAATGAGATTGTAAGAGAATTGGCTACAATCTCATTTTTTTTCAAATAGTCTTAACTTTTGAAAAATAACAGAAATAATGTTATGAAATGTGTGTCAAAATAAGAAATTTACTATTGTTTTTTAAAAAAGAATGTGATAGAATGTAACATAGATTAAAAGGTATATTATACCACATGTGATATGTATGTTATGAATTAGGCCAAAATAAGGTCACGGGGGTTCTTACATGAGCGTACAGTTGTTGGATAAAACCAGAAAAATTAATAAGTTATTACACAATAATAACTCACACAAGGTAGTATTTAATGATATTTGTTCCGTACTTAGTGATATCTTAGAGTCCAATATTCTTGTGATAAGCAAGAAAGGAAAAGTACTAGGTATTAAAAACAGAACAGATATTACTCCAATCAATGAATTGATTAAAGATTCAGTAGGTGGTTACATCGACGGAATGTTGAATGAACGTCTACTAAACATTTTATCAACAAAAGAAAATGTGAATTTAGCAACCTTAGGTTTTGAATTTGACGGTGTGAATGATTATCAGGCAATTATTACACCAATCGACATCGCCGGTGAGAGACTTGGAACCTTGTTCTTATATAAGAACAAAGACCAATATTCTATTGACGACATAATTTTAAGTGAGTATGGTACTACCGTAGTAGGGCTTGAGATGATGCGTTCCGTGAATGAAGAAAATGCGGAAGAAAACAGAAAGGTACATATTGTACGATCTGCTATCAGCACACTTTCTTTCTCTGAATTGGAAGCAATCACTCATATATTTGAAGAACTAGAAGGAAATGAAGGTATCTTAGTTGCCAGCAAGATAGCAGACCGCGTAGGTATTACAAGATCTGTTATTGTAAATGCACTTAGAAAATTTGAGAGTGCAGGCGTTATTGAATCCAGATCTTCTGGTATGAAGGGAACTTATATTAAAGTTCTCAATGATGTAGTTTTTGAAGAATTAAAAAAGATGCATTAAATCATAACAGGCTTATAAGGCAACTTATGAGTCTGTTTTTTTGTGAAAATTATCTTATAATTAGTTATTTGTATAAATTCAATTAGTTTCGTTTATAAGAATTATTTCGTTTAATTGATAGATTTAACTAAAAAAAATAATTATTAACCAAATTGTTTGAAAATAATATGCTAAATTATATAGGAAAAAAGTAGTTGTTGTAATTTTAGCAAATTTATGAAACAGTTGGCTTTACTGGGGTTTTTCCGTAATAATACCGTAAGGAAATTTTAATAGTCCATATTACTTATTTTTAAAAGTTGTCAGAAATATTATAATTCGTTTATACGACAAAAAGATTCATTAATTTACTAAAAGATACAAAATCTAGTGTAATTCATCAATATTTTTAAATATACCTTGTGTTTTCCAGGGCATTTATTTATAATAGGTAAAGATTATTCAATAAAATGTCAGACAATCATAATAATGGAAGAAATTCTATACGAAATCTTATAAAAAGTGTTTTTAAATTATAAAAAAATTACTAGGGCAGTACTACCTAGATGAAAGAGGGAGAAAAAATGATTGGTTCGAACGCATTCGGTTATGTTAACGTGCTGAATAAAGCTGCAGATGCCAGTGTGATACGCCAGGAGCTACTAGCTAATAATTTAGCCAACAATGATACGCCGGACTACAAACGTAAAGATTTAAACTTTGAATCGTATTTGAAGAAGGAGTTAAAAGGGGAAGAGGATTTGGATAAGCGAGTAGCAAATGCGAATCTATCAAAACTAAATGGGTCAATATACACAGACAGAGCAAATTTGAGTTATCGATACGATGGTAATAACGTAGATGTTGATGTAGAAGAAGGATATATAGCAGAAAATCAAATTCGTTATTACACATTATTACAAACTATGACTGAGGAATTTCAACGCCTTAGAATGGTGTTATCAAGATAATAGGGGGGTAATGTAATGTCTATTTTTAATGGCATGAATATTAGTGCAAGTGGTATGTCGGCTCAACGACTTAGAATGGATATTATCTCTCAGAATATTGCAAACGTAGAAACTACGAGAGATGAGAATGGTAATCCGTATCGCAGAAAAACAGTTGTATTTTCAGAAAGAGAGTCAGATGGCTTTGGTACTGTATTAGCACAAACAGCTGCTAGTAAAGCTTCTGACAAGCAGGGGAATGGCGTTAAGGTTACTGCGATAGTAGAAGACCATGTAACAGCGATGAAAAGAGTATACAATCCATCCCATCCAGATGCAGATCAAGACGGATATGTAACCATGCCGAATGTAAATACGGTGACTGAAATGACAAACTTAATCAGTGCAACACGTTCTTATGAAGCTAATGTTACAGCATTTAATGCTACAAAAAATATGCTTTTAAAAGGTCTTGAAGTAGGCAAGTAAAAGAGGGAAAGGGGATTACAATGGATATCACTAGTATTTCATCTGTTCAGGGACTTGGTTCTCTTAAGAATGGAATCGTAAATGGTTCAGAGAGTGCAACTAAAAATCGTAATCAAGCATTTGAGACTATGTTTCAGTCTGCACTTGATATGATAAAAGGAACGCAAGCTTATACAGACCAAGCAGAACAGGCAGCAATGGATTATGCGATGGGTGTAACAAATAGCACTCATGACTTGCAGATTGCGCAGACAAAAGCAAGTATTTCTTTGCAATATACCGTAGCAGTTCGCAACGCGGTTTTGGATGCATACAAGGAGATTATGCAACTACAATTTTAGCATACGAGGGTTAAATAATGCAGGAACGAATAAAACAGATACCTGTTCGCTTATTAGAAATATGGAAGAAATATAGTAAGAAGCAAAGAATAATTATTATCAGCGTAGTAAGTTCTGTTATCTGTGCTTTATTACTTCTTATCTTTCTACTTGGCAGAACGGAATACGTAGAGCTCATAGAACTAGAGGATACCAAAACTGCGTCACAAGCAATTGAAATTCTTAAGGAGAATGGTATCGCTTATCAATTAAAAGATGATGGTGTAACAGTCTTAGTAGATGATACGAAAAAGACAGAGGCAAAGTTATTGATAGCGGATAGTGAAATTGCTTCGAAAGCAAAGCTAAGTTTAGAACAATTACTAAACAATGATATGTCTACCACAAACTATGATAAGCAAACAAAGCTTCATCTATATTACCAAGGTGATTTAGAAGAGTTATTAAAGAAACAGGAAGGGATTGATGATGCAAGAATCAGTTATTTACCTTCCGATAAAAGATCAAGCATTTTAGAACAAGAAAAAGAAATTAGTTGTAGTATTTTTCTTACAATTAATAATAAATTTAAAAAATCCTCTGCGGAGGCTATTGCAATTACAGTTGCAAATAGTTTAGGAAATGAAACTACGAATAAGGTTAAAGTAATCGATCAGTATGGTAATTTACTATACAATGGACCAGAAGATGAAGAGAGTGAATACACGAATAAAAACTTAGAGTTTCGTCAAGCGGTATTAGCTGATTACACTGAACGAGTAGTGCGCTTTGGATTAATGAACGGTTTTGACTATGTAGAGCCAAGTTTCGCACTTGATATAAATTTTGATAAAACAACGGAAGAAATTCGTGAGTATTTCGCGGGAGAAGGTTTAGAGCAAGGGTTATATCAAACATATCAAAAAATATCATCAGAAAATAAAGGTTCGAATGGAGATATACCAGGAACTGACTCAAATACAGATACCGATTACTACATACAAACAGAAGAATCCGGTAAAAGCAGTTATGATGAATTAAATATTACTTATCTTCCAAGTGAGAAACTTACGAAGACACTAAAGGGATGGGGCCTTGTAAATGTCGATACGTCAAAGGTTGCTATCGCGTTAAAACGTGTGAAGGATATCAAAGAAGAAGATTTGAAACTCTTAGGTCTTTTAGATGACACGACTTTTGAGGAATATGTATTAAATAACAGTGAACCAAAACAATTGGAAGTTAGCAAGGAATATTATACTTTGTTTGCAAATGCAACAGGACTTAATGAGAATAATATTTCTCTGATTATGTGGGAAGTTCCAAACTTTATAGGGGCACCGAAGTCTGATGTAAACTGGCAGTTAATACTTGAAATTATACTTGCGGCATTAATTTTAGGTCTATTGATCTTTGTGGTATTCCGTGGCATGGCACCGGTAGAAGTTACCGAAATTGAACCGGAATTATCAGTAGAGCAGCTGTTAGCTACTACAAAAGAAAATCAATCCTTAGATGATATTGAATTTAGTGAAAAATCAGAAACCAGACGTATGATTGAAAAATTTGTGGATGAAAATCCAGAAGCGGTTGCTAATTTGCTTCGTAATTGGTTAACAGACGGTTGGGGTTGATTAAGGAGGAAAGATATGGCTTTAAAGCAGGTATCATCAGAATTTACAGGTGTTCAAAAATCTGCAATCCTTCTGATTGCATTAGGACCGGAACGCTCAGCAAATATATTTAAACATTTAAAGGAAGATGAAATAGAACAACTTACTTTGGAGATAGCAAACACAAGGAGTATCGCTCCTTCTACGAAAGAAGCGATTCTTGATGAATTCTATCAGGTATGCCTTGCTCAGCAGTATATTGCTGAGGGTGGTATTACTTATGCGAAAGACTTACTTGAAAAAGCCTTGGGAGCAGAGAAAGCGAAAGAAGTACTTGGAAAACTTACTGCATCTTTACAAGTGCGTCCATTCGAGTTTGTTAGAAAAACAGATGCGAATCAATTACTAAACTTTATTCAAGACGAACATCCACAAACTATAGCACTTATTTTATCTTATCTTTCTGCTGGACAGGCAGCTACGATTATTTCATCGTTAACGCCTGATAAGCAGGCAGATGTTGCAAAACGTATTGCTCAGATGGATCGTACGTCACCTGATGTAATAAAGGAAGTAGAGAGAGTACTAGAGAGAAAGTTATCCTCTTTAGTAAATCAGGATTACACAATCGCAGGTGGCGTCGATGCTATTGTTGATATCTTAAATACGGTTGACCGTGGTACAGAACGCCATATTCTGGAGAATTTGGAGCTCGAAGAACCAGAACTTGCAGACGAAATTCGAAAGAAGATGTTCGTCTTCGAAGATATTATCACACTGGACGACAAATCCATTCAGCGTGTGCTTCGTGAAGTGGATAACAACGAGCTTGCAGTTGCTCTTAAGAGCACAACAGAAGAAGTACAGAGTATTATTTTCAATAACTTAAGTAAGCGTCTTGCTGCTATGATTAGAGAAGATATGGAATTTATGGGACCTGTACGTCTGAAAGATGTTGAAGAAGCTCAACAGAAGATTGTTAATATTATTAGAAAGCTGGAAGACTCTGCTGAAATCATCATTTCCAGAGGTGGGGGTGACGAGATAGTTGTCTAATGTGATAAAGGCATATTCGATTCGGTATGAGGAAGAAAAAAAGGTAATTGATACAAATACCTTATCGGAAGAACATATTAAGAAGTTTTTAGACAGTATAATAGGCAGGACTGAAGTCACAGGTGAAATTGCTTGTGCGAAAGAAGGATTTGTCGAAGGGTTGTCAGCTATAAAAGTTGAGGCTTTTTCAGAAGAAGATAAGCCAAGCGAAGAAGATTTGATGAGACAATCGGAAGAACAGATGATAGAAAATAATCGTAGGCTGGTAGAACAATCACAGCAGATTATAGAACAGGCTAAATCTGAAGTTGCTAGTATGATGAGTCAAGCAAAGATTGATGCAGAAAAGATTAAAATAGATGTCATACAGAAGGCAAAGCAAGAAGGATATGAAAAAGGATTACAAGAAGCTTTGATGGAGCAACAGAAAAGAAATGCTGAATTAGATGCAGAAAAGAATCGTCTGAAAGAAGAATATGAACAAAAGGTAAGAGACTTAGAGCCTTCCTTTATCGATTTATTCCTTACTTTTATGAAGCATTTTACAGGAGTTTTATTAGAGGATAAAAAGGAAATCATCTATCACATGATTGAGCGGGAGTTTCTTACAATAGAAAACAGTAGTTCCTACCTAATTCGAGTTTCTCATGATGATTTTGAAGCGGTTCATTCTAAAAAGGATGAAATTTTATGGAAACTGAAAGAGAATACGGAACTTGAAATTGTGGAGGACCGTCTTCTTAACAAAGGACAGTGCCTAATAGAGACAGATAGCCGTGTCATTGATTGTAGTTTGGATGTCCAATTAAAGAATTTAATGAATGACATGAAGTTTCTGGCAGGAGTGTGAAAGAAAATTTATAATTTTCTTTCACACAGCCTACTAAGTGGGCATGTTTGTGCCTGCGTCTTACTCGGTACAAACTTCTACCTACTACTGAGCAATGCTCAAATTCGCAGATTTGTAACAGAATGGAGTTTATAATGATAGATTTTAACAAGTATGAAGAACTTCTTATGAAATCATATGCAAACCGTTTGGGTAAGGTAACAAAGGTAGTTGGACTAACGGTGGAATCTATCGGTCCTGACGCCAGTGTTAATGATCTTTGTGAAATTATTTCACAAGACAAGAGCATAGTAGTGAAGGCAGAAGTAATTGGCTTTCGAGATGATAGACTTCTGCTAATGCCATACGATGACATCACAGGAATTGGTGTTGGTAGTATGGTATTAAACCGAAAAGAACCATTGCTGGTTAAAGTCGGTGATGAACTTCTTGGTCAGACGTTAGATGGTTTAGGAAATCCAATGGATATGAGTACTCTTTCGCTTAGTGAAAGTTATCCAGTTGATGCAAAAGCACCAGATCCTATGGACAGGGAATTGATTGGAGAGGTATTATCACTCGGGGTTAGAGCTGTTGATGGCTTGCTTACGATAGGAAAAGGCCAACGTATTGGTATCTTTGCAGGTAGTGGTGTTGGAAAAAGTACATTACTTGGTATGTTTGCAAGAAATACGAAAGCTGATATCAATGTAATTGCATTAATCGGAGAGCGTGGTAGGGAAGTAAAAGAATTTATCGAGAGGGATCTAGGACAGGAAGGTGTGAAGCGTTCTGTCTTAGTTATTGCAACCTCGGATAAGCCAGCTCTTATACGAAAAAAGGCAGCGAAAACTGCAACAGCGATTGCAGAGTATTTTAGAGACAAAGGAAAAGATGTTTTGTTAATGATGGACTCGTTAACAAGATTTTCAATGGCTCAAAGAGAAATTGGATTAGCTAGCGGGGAACCGCCTGTATCGAGAGGATATCCTCCTAGTGTTTACTCTGAGATGCCTAAGCTCCTAGAAAGAGCAGGTAATAGTGACAAAGGCTCTATTACAGGGCTTTATACAGTTTTAGTAGATGGTGATGATTTTAATGAACCAATTACCGATACAGCAAGAGGTATCCTAGATGGACATATCATGCTATCGAGAAAATTGGCACAAAAGAATCATTATCCTGCAATCGATGTGTTGGCAAGTATCTCTCGTGTTATGAGTGCAATTGCAACTTCAGAACATAAAAAGCTTGCAGGTAAATTAAAGATGGTATTAGCGACATACCAGGATGCAGAGGATTTGATAAATATTGGAGCCTACAAATCTGGGACAAACAAAAATATTGACTATGCCATGAGAAAGATTGAACAGGTTAATGAGTTTCTATCCCAGCAAGTCGATGAGAAAGCAGATTTTGAGGATACCATTCACAAATTAGAAAGTATATTTGAAGATTAATTAGTTAGAAGTTACATCTATAAAATATCTTCTATCTACGCAATCTTCCTAAGCAATATAATGTTTGAATGGAGTTAAACAAGAAAAGGTACGCTTTGCGAACTTTTCCTTGCATGAATAATTTCGTTAATGTTAATAAACACAAACGAAGGATGCGAAGATAAGCACACGCATGAATGCGTGAGCAGGAATGAGGACAGCTATGAAGAAGTTCGTCTATCCAATGCAAAGTATATTAAACATTAAAAATAAGCTAGAAGAGCAAGAAAAAAATAATTATGGCATTGCAAAAGCTAAATTAATAGAAGAAGAGCATAAATTAATGGAGTTAGTGGAGAGAAAAGATTCCTATGAGTTTCAGATAAAGGAAGCGATGTCTTCGACATTAAACATTGCAAATATTCGAAGATTAGAAGATGCGATAGAGTCGATGAAACAGTTTATTAAGCAACAGACAAAAGCTGTAGTAAAGGCAGAGCAAGCGGTAGAATTGGCGATGCAAAGACTTAAAAGTGCAATGATTGAACGAAAAACCCATGATAAACTTAGAGAAAATGCTTTTGATAGTTATCTCAAAGAATACGCCGGGGAAGAAATGAAGGAAATTGATGAACTAGTCAGCTTCCAATATGGCAAGAAAGCAAAGGAGATCGTATAATGGCAAGAAAGAAACGTGATGAGTCGGATAAGAAGAAAAAATCAAATGGTACAATGGCAACGGTTCTTGTGGTTGTTGGTATTATGTTGATCTGGCTTCTTCTCTTAGGAGTATTGTTACGCTTAGATGTTGGTGGCATCGGTACTTCATTACGTCCGTCATTTAAGAATGTTCCGATATTGAAAATGTTATTGCCTCCGGTTTCGGAAGAACAGCTGATATGGGAAGAAAATTATCCTTATGAAAGTATTACAGATGCGGTCAATCGAATTAAAGAACTAGAGGTTGAGTTAGATACTGCATTACAATCGAGTAAAACATACGCAGATAGAAATGCGCAATTAGAAGCCGAAGTCGCAAGATTAAAGGTGTTTGAGGATAATGTTCTTGCTTTTGAAAATCGAGTAAAAGCATTTGATAAAAACGTGGTATTTAATGATAAAGCTCCAAGTATTGAAGAATATAAAAAATACTACGAAGAAATTAATCCAACAACAGCAGAAGAAATTTACCGTTTGGTGTTAGAGCAATTACAATATGATGCTAGCATTATAGAGAAAGCAAAAATTATTAAAACGATGAAACCTTCTCAAGCTGCTCAAGTAATTGAGGAGATGACGGCAGATATTGAATGGACCGCAAAAGTATTACTTAGCATGAAAGCAGATGAAAGTGCAGCAATCTTTGATAAGATGAATAAGCTTTATTCAGCAAAAATATTCAAAAAAATGGCCGACATGGATGAAGATAAGCTAAATAGTATAAAAGCAAGTTTGACTAATTAACAAGTTAGCTTAAAAGTCTTTAGTTAAAGATTTTATACGGTATGAAAAGCTTAGTAAGAAAAGGCAAATCAAGCTATAGTTTGATAAGTAAAACATGGCAAGCTAGAGATTGATGAGCAAAAGCTTAATAAGCTTAACATAAATAATAATTTAAGAAAGGAGGGACACAATGCAGATGCAATCCGTTATGTTAGGTGGAGTAGATACTGCAAATTTATTAAGCTCTATCGCTATGGAAAGTAAGACTACGAATAGCCCAAAGACGATGTCTTTTGATAAGATGTTACAGGGAAGTACTGAAGTTAAACCAAAGTCAGAACCAGTTAACACTTTGAAACAAGATAAGATGAAAGACTCTTCTACGAAAGTATCAAAGGATAATGCTAAAATAGTATCGAAGGATAACACTACAGTAGCTAATAGAGAAACTGCGAAGATACCTGTGGCGAATGAGAATAGCATTTCTGATACTGACTCAGTGTCTAGTCAAACAGAGAAACATGATTTAACTAGTCAAACAGACAGTATTACAAAAGCAGTGGAAGAAGTTAAGGAAACAATTTTGAAGACTCTTTCCATTACCGAAGAAGAATTAACGGAATTTATGAGTATTCTAGGGATTTCTATGTTGGATTTATTAAATCCAGAGAGTTTAAAGCAATTAACCCTTGTAAGTGCTGGTACTGATGACATCACTATTCTTTTGACCGATGAAAATTTAAATCAGTCATTAAATCAGTTATTGGAATCACTTGATCAAATCATGGAACAATGTGGAATTAAGCAAGAGGATGTTTTAACGCTACAAAACATGGAGAAAGAATTTGCATCTCTTATGAATCAATCCGAGGATGATATGGATTCCGAGGAACCTGTAGAAGGTGTTGGTAATAACAATATCAAAGTGCAGGAACAAAGAGAGGATGCAGATACGAAAGAAGAAGCTTCTGTTAATTTTGAGTTTACTGCTGTAAAACAATCAGAAGATGGCAGTACAAAGCAATCTACAGATAGTCACAAGAAGGATCAAACACCAGATAATCAAATAACGCAAGGGGAACAGTTTTTAAATCAATTAACTCAGACAGTTACAACAAGAACAGATTTTTCTGACGAGTTAACTACCATTAGGGAGTTGCGTGATATTACGAATCAGATTGTCGAACAAATTAAAGTCGTAATAAAACCATCTCAAACATCTATGGATATGATGTTAAATCCGGAACACCTTGGAAGAGTGCAACTTAACATAAGTTCAAAAGAAGGCGTTTTAACTGCTTCTTTCATCACTCAGAATCAGATTGCGAAAGAAGCAATCGAAAGTCAGATGCAAGTACTAAAAGAAAATCTTGAGGCACAGGGGTTAAAAGTTGAAGAAATTGAAGTTACAATAGCTAACTTTTCTTTTCAACAAAGTAGCCAAATGGATGGAGAAAACAAAAATAGTGAGCAAGGAAAAGCAAAATCAAATAAAACTCTTCGATTGGATAGCTTAGAAGATATACCAGTTGAAGAAGAGGAAAATGAGAACTTGAATGTGTTATCTGGTTCTAACTTCGATACCTCAGCTTAACTTGCAGAAAGGGTAATATGGCAGAAATTATCGGTAGTGTTAAAGATGGTATTTTAGAGCAAACGAATACCGCCATTACAACAACAAACAAACCAAAGGTTGGAACTTCAGAACTTGGTAAAGACGCATTCTTACAATTATTAGTATGTCAGATGCAGAACCAAGATCCTTTAAATCCAAGTACAGATACCGAATTTGTTTCTCAGTTAGCAACATTTTCACAACTAGAAGAATTACAAAACTTAACTGCATCGACCGATAAATCGCAAGCATTTTCGTTGGTTGGAAAAGATGTTATCTTGACTGCTACAGACGGTTTTGGAAAAACAACTTATATCAGTGGAACCGTTGATTTTATCAATATGTCAAAATCAAAAGTAAAGCTTTCTGTGAATGGCGATTTATATGATATGGATCAGTTATATACTGTTGTTGATAATAACTATATTGTTGAACAGGGAAGACCAAAGGTTCCTGAAAAGGTGAATTTTGAATTTGACGCTGACAAGCCAAGTGATCTTACATTTGAAGTCAATCTTGGAGAAGGCGAAACGGTAGCAAATCAAGTTGCTGTTATCATTAACAATCTTATTCTTGATTCAAAGTATGTATCACTGAATGGTAATAAGCTTACAATTAGTAAAGATATCTTATCTGCTTTACCAAACGGAGAATATAAACCAGCAATTGTATTTAATGATGCTTTATATACTACAATATCCGATCAGGTTCATATTAAGGTTGTAAATTCTGAAGCGACTAGTATGCCATCAGGAGAAGAAGATAAGGAATCCGGGGATACTGGGAATGAAGAAAATGATGAGACTAAGACTCAAGAAAATGCATTAGTATAAGAGAAACTAGAAGTTTGTTTTCGTCCACGACAGTAGTAGTAGAGTGAAAGTAAATCCTTCTCACTCATCAAGTTTGTGTCTATGCTGCGTACACAAATTTGATAATACACATTGTCTTTTCAGCAGCGGAGAAAAGAGGAAAAGTATGAATCAAATAAATAAAAACTTTACCTCCATCGAGCAGGCAGCAAGTAGGTATCTGCCAAAAAGTAATAAGCAAACGACATCCTCCATATTACCAAGTGGTAAGAGCTTCCAAGAAATCTTATTGGAACAGCAGTCTACCACAAAGGATACGGAACTTAAATTCTCCAAACATGCGAATGAACGCCTATTAAGTAGGAATATTGATTTAACAAGTTCTCAATTAGAACGGTTACAATCAGGTGCAAAAATGGCAAGTGAAAAAGGAATCAAAGAGTCGTTAGTCATGGTGGACAATCTCGCATTTATTGTAAACATTAAAAATAATACCGTAGTAACTGCAGTGAATGATGGAGATGATAGAGTATTTACTAACATTGACGGTGCAGTAATAATGTAAAGATGTGAATGAAACGCTGGACCTTCGGGAAGCGATATTAGTGGATTGACAGAAGCTAATCACATTCACCTAGTAGGAGGTTTTTTCTTATGATGAGATCATTATATTCTGGTGTATCAGGCCTTAGAGTTCACCAGACCAAGATGGACGTAATTGGTAATAACATATCAAACGTCAACACAGTAGGTTTTAAAGCAAGTTCTGCAACATTTTCTGATATTTTATATCAGACAACCAAAAGTGCCTCTGGCCCTAACCCTAATACTGGGACAGCTGGTACAAACGCAATGCAGGTTGGTCTTGGTGCAAATCTTGCATCCATTACAGCAAGCATTACAAAAACCGGTGGTTCTCAAAGAACGGATAATCCTTTCGATTTAATGATTGAAGGAGACGGTTTCTTTGTTGTAAATAATGGTGTAGGTAACTACTTTACCAAAGCAGGTTCTTTTAACGTAGATGCAGCAGGTACTTTATGTACCCCAACTGGTGCAACCGTAATGGGATGGCAGCCTAGTTTAGAGGATCCTAAGAAGACAGTACCTGGTACAGTTTCGCCGCTACGTATTATGTCACCAGATAATCTATATTCTGCACCAGAAGCTACCACTGATGTGTATCTTCATGGAAACATTGATAGTATGGATACAAACTTAACATCATCAGCAGGACGTATTGTGAACATGTCTTTCTTTGATAATTTAGGTAATAGCTATACTGCAGAACTTAAGATTAAACAAAGTGAAGATTCTAAAAGTGATTATAAGGTAACCGTTCAAAATATCTATAATAAGAATGGTGATTCTATCTTCGCTAAGAAAGTAGTTGATCCAGACACTGGTGATATTACATACGAGGCTTCTAACATTACTGACTTTAATTTTGGTAGTGGCAGTGGTTCTGCTACCGTAAATGATGATGGAACGATAGAAGTAGATTGTGATGAAATCGACCTTAAATTCAATGGTGCAAATGGTAATTTCGTTAGTATAGGAGACGATGCAGATAATGCTACTGGCATTAAGTTTAAGGTAAATGCTGATCCTGACCCATTTAAGGATGTTAATATTGATTTCTCTTCCATTACTATGTACAACAACAGTGGTACAACAACAGTAGAGTCCACTAAAGGAACAAAAGCAGATGGAACTGGTGCAGGTAAGGAAGCTGGTAATATGTCAGGTATTTCTATAGATCAGCAGGGTATGATTTTTGGTACTTATGACAATGGAGATCGTAAATTACTTGGACAAGTTGTTGTTGCAACTTTCTCTAATCCAGCAGGATTAGAGGCGATTGGAAATAATATGTTCGCAGCTACACCAAACTCTGGAGAATTTAACGGCGTCGGTGAGGATATCACGGCTTCCGGTGGTAAGTTCATAACAGGTGTACTTGAAATGTCGAACGTTGACCTTTCACAACAGTTTACAGAAATGATAACAACACAAAGAGGTTTCCAGGCAAATTCAAGAATAATAACAACCTCAGATACCCTTCTTGAGGAGTTAATTAACTTGAAGCGATAAGTGTGAAAGAAAATTAAAATTTTCTTTCACACAGAAGTTTGTGCCTGCGTAATCCTCGGCACAAACTTCCAGCCTACTATTAAACAGATATGTTTTCAAGTGTGAAGAGATGATTTGTGTAACTTCCTGTGTCTGATGCATGGCTTTAGATGCAGGAAGTTCTAATGGGGAAGGGAGGATATCATGATTAATCTGACTAGGTTGAATGATATACCATTTACGCTAAATTGTGAGCTAATAGAAATCATAGAGGAGGTTCCGGATACGGTAATTACCTTAGTGAATGGGAAGAAAATATTCGTAAAAGAAAGTAGACAAAGTGTTGTAAATCTAGTAAAATTGTATAAAAAAGAAGTCTTATGTCAGACAATACCGGGAAATGACAAATAATATTGAAGAATGTAATTTTGAATAAAAAGCACAAAAAGTGCTGAAGATATAAAAATTTTACAGAGATTTTCATTCGTGATAAAGTTTCTGTAACCAATAAAAGAAGTTGAATATTTTACGATAGGTGGGTGGTTTTTTTGGATTTTGCATCCGTGGTTGGTTTAGTGCTGGCGATGATACTTGTTATCTTTGGTATCACAATACAGGATGGTTTCGCAGCGATTATTGGTTTCTTGGATCGAGACTCAGCCTTAATTACCTTTGGAGGTGCGTTCTTTACGGTTTTGGCGATGAGTCCTAATTTTTCTACATATTTAAATGGTTTAAAGAGTTTTGCTTTAATACTAAAGCCACTTCCTTCGAATGAGAAGGAAACAATTGAAAGCATTATTACTTTATCTAATGTTGCTAGAAAAGAAGGATTGTTAGCACTTGAAGAGGCAGCAAATAGCATTGAAGATGAATTTATGAAAAAGGGAGTTCTTCTCATCGTTGACGGAACAGATCCGGAATTGGTAAGAAGCATCCTGGAAACTGAACTAGGTTGTATTGAAGAGCGACATAAATCTGTTATAGGTTTTTGGGACAATCTTGGCGCCGCGGGTCCTGCTTGGGGTATGATTGGTACATTAATTGGATTAATTAACATGCTTAGTAAATTAGAGGATGTAGCTTCCGTTGGACCTAGTATGTCGGTTGCATTGGTTACCACACTTTATGGATCGTTGTTAGCAAACTGGATTTGTACACCAGTATCGAATAAATTAAAATCAAACAATGCAAATGAGATTATGATGAAGGAAGTTATGGTGGAAGGCTTACTGTCAATTCAGGCAGGTGAGAACCCTCGAGTAATTGAAGAAAAATTAAAGTCCTTCCTGTCACCTGCAAAACGTAGTGAATTAGCGGGACAAGAAAGTGGTGAAGCGATTGGCTAGAAAAAAAACGGAAGAGGCACCAAAGGGAGCACCAGAGTGGATGACTACGTTCTCAGACTTGATGAACCTTCTACTATGCTTTTTCGTATTACTATTTGCAATGTCTAATGTAGATCAAGAAAAATTTGATCAGGTTGCAGCTTCTTTATCTAGTAGCTTTAGTATCTTTAGTGGAGGAAAATCCTCTATTGGAGACGGTCAATTAATCAATATGGGAGTTGCACAACTGAATGATTTTAATCAGTATTTCTCCAATATGGGACAAACCACAGAGAGTATAGACGGAGAAGAAATTGAACAACTAAAGCAGCTCCTTGCAGAAGCAAATAAAGCCGAAACCGAAAAGATGTATGATAACATTACTGAGATGAGCGCTCAATATAACCTAGATAAATATTTGGATATTGAGACAGATAAGACAGGCGGTCAGTATGTTTTGATTAATATTAGTGGCTCCTTACTTTATGACTCTGGTAAAGCAAAACTTAAGGATGAGGCGCTTCCAATCTTTTCAAAGGTTGGTGATA
>DPVV01000444.1:17097-23911 GCA_003526525.1 Lachnoclostridium phytofermentans
CTGATATCATAAAAACATATAAAGGATATCGAATCTCGATCATTGGACACACCGATAATGTACCAATAACATCTGGAATCTATCGCAGTAATAAAGAGTTATCATCAGCGAGAGCAATCAATGCTGCAGAGTACTTAATTGATGTAAAAGGAATTAGCCCATCCAATATCGAGTGGATTGGTCGAGGAGAGTATGATCCAATCGCAGACAATAGTAGCGAAGCAGGAAAATCTAAAAATAGACGTATCGAGATTAGAATATATAATTCTCTAAATACAAACTAAGAAAGCCTTAATTCAGCTAGGCAGACTAAAGAAATATGAAAGGCAAGGTATTTCCAATGAAAAAGAATATCTTAACGATAATTATACTTGCTACTACATTAATTAATATGACATTAATGATAGTCATGCTGTTTGTATTTCTACCGAATGTAAAACAGACAAATAAATTAATCACAAAGGTAGCACAAACAGTTGATTTGGAACTTGAGAATGTAGTTGTGAAGGAAGATAAAGTTACTATCTCTGATATCGATACTTATAAGCCTACCGAAACTAATGGTTTAACTATCAATCTTAAGAAAGAACCAGGAGACAATAAAACACATTTTGCTGTTGTTAAGTGGTCTCTTGTGTTAAATAAGAGTCATAAGGATTTCAGTAAGATGCAACCATTAGTGGAAGCAAATGAGGGTAGAATTAAAGAAGTGATTCGTACCGAAGTTGAGAAGTATACAATTAATAATGTGCAAGAGAATAAAGAGAATATCAAAGCTGATGTGTTAAAAATACTTCAAGATGATGTTTTTGGTTCTGATTTTATTATTAGTGTATCATTTAGTGACTTCGTTACTGAATAAAACAGATTTCTTGAGGTTGGGAGGCTAAACGATGGGAGATGTATTATCCCAAAGCGAAATAGACAATCTGTTGGCTGCACTTAGCAGTGGTGAACTTGATGCAGATGAATTCAGGGAATCGGGAGAAAAACAAATAAAGAATTATGATTTTCACCGTCCCTCAAAGTTTTCGAAGGAACACCTTAGGACACTTGATATTATATTCGAACATTATGGCAGATTATTGTCAACACATCTGCCAGCGTATCTTAGAAAGAATGTACAAGTTGAGGTTATTAACTCGGAAGCTGTTGTGTATCAAGAATTTACCAATGCGCTGTCCAACCCTGTTTTGCTTGGTATCATAGATTTCGCTCCGCTGGAGGGAAATATTATAATTGAATTAGCAGAGAATGTTGGCTATGCAATAGTCGACCGTATGCTTGGAGGTAGTGGTAATCCACTTGAAAAATCTAGAGATTTTTCTGAAATTGAGTTGGTAATTATAGAGAGAATCTTTACGGTTATGACAAATATTTTGGCAGAACCTTGGGCGAATGTTGTGAAACTAAACCCTAGATTGATTCGTATCGAGACAAACTCACAATTTGCGCAGATAATATCACCTAGTGACATGGCCTCAATCGTAACATTGAACATAAAGATAGGAAATATTGAGGGTATGATGAACATTTGCCTTCCATATGCTTGCTTGGAAGTAATTATTGACAAGTTAAATACGAAATACTGGTACTCTACAATGCAGGAAAAAGGGGATTCCAATTATCAAGAATTCATTGAAACTGCAATTTCAAGAGCTAGAATACCAGTAAAAGCAGTACTGGGTAAAAGCAGTATATCGTTAAATGAGTTAATTAATATGCAAAAAGGTGACATTATTAAACTGGATCGAAAGATTGACGATGAACTTAGTGTTTATGTAGGGAATATTAAAAAATTTACAGCCTTGCCTGGCGCATCATCGGATTCTTATGCAGTAAAAATTTCAACTATAATAAGAGAGGAGTAGCAGATCGATGGATGGTATGTTATCTCAAGAAGAGATCAACGCTCTATTAAATGGAATGGGTACCGAAAATGTAGAAACCGCTGCTGATCTCGAATCACTCACGGATTCTGAAATAGATGCTTTAGGAGAAATGTCTAATATCAGTATGGGGACAGCTGCAACAACACTTTCTTCCCTGGTAAACCAAAAAGTAACAATTACAACTCCAAAAGTATGCTATGCTGAGTGGGAGGATTTATTGTCAGCGTATGATCGCCCATGTGTTTTTATTCAAATTTACTATAAGGATGGCTTAGATGGAAATAACATCTTAGTCTTAAAAGAAAAGGATGTAAAAATCATCACCGATTTAATGATGGGTGGCGATGGAATAAATAGTGAGGGTGAGTTAACTGAACTGCACCTAAGTGCAATTAGTGAAGCAATGAATCAGATGATGGGTTCCGCTTCAACTTCACTTTCGGCTATGCTAGAAAAAAAGGTAGACATCACGCCTCCAGTATCAAGTATTGTTGATCTCCCAGAGGTTATTGATGGGGGAGATATTGCAGAGTTTTTAAAGAGTCGTTTTGTGAAAGTATCCTTCCGTATGGTGATTGGTGATTTGGTGGATAGTGAACTAATGCAATTATATCCATTTGATTTTGCTAGAGATCTATATGAGCAATTTATGAAATATACCGAGACGGAAACGAAAGCAGCGGATGGGTATTCTAAACCAAAAAAAGAAAAGACAGTTACACCTGATCCAGAACAAGATTCTAACAACAATTCATTTACTCAAGATATAGGGAAGAATATGAATATGCAAACACCACAAATGCAGCCACAGATGGCGCAGATGCAAGGAATGTCACTTCAAGGTATGGGTATGCAAGGTATGGGTATGCAACAATTACCTCAAGGTATGGTGCAAAATGTGAATATCGCACCTGCACAATTTCAACCTTTTGTTAATACAGGTAGCCCTCTGTTACAGACAGAGAATATTGATTTATTATTGGATGTACCTTTGGAAGTTACAGTAGAACTTGGTAGAACAAGTAAATCTATACGAGAAATACTTGATTTTTCACCGGGAACTATTGTAGAATTAAATCGACTTGCCGGTGAACCAATTGATGTCTTAGTAAATGGAAAGTATGTTGCCAAGGGTGAAGTCGTTGTAATCGAAGAAGCATTTGGTATTCGAGTTACAGATATTATAAAATAAGTAATACAATTTTTTAGCGCCGGAATACGGCATGCTAAAAAATTGTATACAGCTATTACAGATCAAAGAATAGGAGAAACAAAGTTATGGCAAAAAGTATTTTAATTTGTGATGATGCAGCTTTCATGAGGATGATGATTAAAGATATTCTTACAAAGAATGGTTATTCTGTCGCGGGAGAAGCAGAGAATGGATTAAAAGCTGTAGAGAAATACAATGAGACAAAGCCTGATTTGGTTATGTTGGATATCACTATGCCAGAGATGGATGGTATTCAAGCATTAAAGAAGATTAAGTCAGTAGATCCAAATGCAACCGTGATTATGTGTTCTGCGATGGGACAACAATCAATGGTTATAGAATCCATTCAATCTGGCGCAAAAGATTTTATTGTAAAACCGTTCCAAGCGGATCGTGTACTTGAGGCGGTTAAGAAGGCGATAGGATAATGTATTCCATTTTTCAGATAATACTTGCAACAGAGGCAAATACGTCTCTACCAGGATCAGGATATAATTCTAACAATAGTTGGTTAGAGTTGTTTGGATTGCTTCTGTTGTTTATCTTTATTGTAGTCGGTTGCTATTTTACAACAAGATTTGTTGCAAATAAGCAACTGAAACAAATAAAGCATAGTAATTTTAAAGTGATTGATACATACCGTATTACACAAAATAAGTTTTTGCAGCTTGTTCAGATAGGGACACGCTATGTTGTGATATCAATTACAAAAGAAAATATAACCTTCATCACTGAAGTTTCCGAAGACGAACTAAAGTTTAAGGAAGAAACTGAAGTGAAGAAAGAGATAAACTTTAAGCAGATATTGTCAGAATTGACAGGAAAAAATAAAACAAATGGAAAAGGTTGATATCCTATGACGTCTAAATGTAATCTTATCGATAAGAAGACTTTCTTTACTGGGCTTTTCGTCATTATGGCGTTAGTATTAACCTTTTTTTGTGCTGCTCCAAAAAAAGTATACGCCACTGAGGTGAATGGAACAACAAAGGAATCTACAGCTACTGCAAACAATAATAAGGGAGAAAACAATAACGATATTTCATTTACTTTTAACTCTGGTGAAGGGACTGGCTCAATGTCAGCAACTCTTAAGATGCTCTTAGTCTTAACAGTAATTACGTTAGCACCATCGATACTTATTATGTTAACCTCGTTCTGTCGAATTATCGTAGTGCTTCACTTTGTTCGTTCTGCCTTAGGAACACAGACAACTCCTCCGAATCAAGTTTTAATTGGATTGGCGTTGTTTTTGACGTTGTTTATTATGTCACCAATACTTACTAACATTAATAATAATGCAATTAAACCTTTGTCGAAGGGAGAAATTACACAAGAGCAAGCATTTACGCAAGGTATGGATCCACTCAGAGATTTTATGTTCGATCAGACCAATGAAAAAGATATGCAATTGTTTCTTGATATCGCTGGAGTCTCAGAGGTAAATAGTAGAGCAGATGTTCCTTCAACAGCGTTAATTCCAGCATTTATCATAAGTGAACTAAGAGCAGCATTTATTATTGGTTTCTTGATTTACATACCATTCTTAATAATTGATATGGTTGTGGCATCTACTTTGATGTCCATGGGTATGATGATGCTTCCGCCCACGACGATCTCCATGCCATTTAAAATTTTATTATTTATAATGGCAGATGGTTGGAATTTAATTATTGGTTCAGTAATCAAAAGCTTTTACTGAAAGGAGGGATAGTGTATGGATGAAAATTTATTGGTGGAACTACTTCGCCAAACATTATTCTTAATAATCAAAGTATCTTCTCCGATGTTGATTACTTCACTTGTAATTGGACTTGTGGTAAGTGTATTGCAGACTGTTACTTCTGTTCAAGAACAAACCCTCACTTTTGTTCCTAAGTTAATCGGAGTATTTCTAGTACTTATGTTATGTGGTAATTGGATTATGAAAAATATAACGGAATATTTTCAATATTTAGTGGATAACTTCCGTTACTTTATACAGTGATAGGTGATGGTATGGTAATACCTGTAGAGCAGTTAGTTTTCTTTTTTGTGATACTGGTGAGGATATCCGCGTTCATTTATACAGGACCATTTTTCAGTTTAAAGAATGTGCCGCAGAAAGTTAAGATTGGGCTATCTCTAACGATAGCCATTATATTAAATCAAACAATACCCTATTCAGAATTAGTTTACGAAGGTGTGATTGGTTTTGGAATCCTTATTGTAGGAGAGGCATTAGCTGGAGCTATTATGGGCTTCTTTTCGAATATCTGCTTTCAAATTCTTTCCCTTGCAGGACAATTGATGGATATGGAAATCGGATTTTCAATGGTCAATGAATTTGACCCTTTTACAAACGCTCAGGTTACGATTACTGCAAATTTCTATCATTATGCAGTAATGTTATTTCTATTAATAACGAATATGCATCATTATATTATAAAAGCACTCGTCGACTCTTATCAATTAATACCAGTTGGCGGAGCGAAACTAAACCCACTTATTTCTACCGTAATGATTCAATTTGTCGTAGACTTTTTTGTCATTGCTTTTCGTATTATCTTGCCAATCTTTGCTGCTATGTTAATCGTTAATGTGGTATTAGCTATTCTAGCTAAAGTTGCACCACAGATGAATATGTTTGTCATTGGTTTGCAATTAAAAGTATTAATTGGGTTCATTGTTTTGCTATTTATGACTTTGATGATTCCGTCAGTTTCAGATTTTATTTTTACAGAAATGATGGAAATGTTAAAGAGTGCAATCTCCTTTTTAAAATGATGAAAGGTAAGGGAATGCGTTGGTGATTCCAGAAAACAACAAATTTTATGTTGCATACCGTCTTCAGTTCTTCGCGAAGGAAGGACCCGGTGGCGAAAAAACAGAAGAAGCAACGACCAAAAAGCTGGAAGACGCACGTAAAGAAGGTCAGGTTGCCAGAAGTCAAGACTTAATTACAGCCTCAGGATTATTAGCACTTTTTATGGTTGTAAAATTATTCGCTGGCTACATTGCGGGTGGGTTTCTGGATGCTTTTTCTAAAACATATAAGGAGATTGAAACACTTGCGAAAGAAGAAATGACCTATCAAATTGGTTCAAAACTAATGAATCAGATAGGGATCAATGTCCTATTAATTTGTCTTCCAGTTTTTATAACAGGTGTAGTAGTAGCTTTTGTAGTTAATATATTTCAGGTAAAGTGGAAGATAACAGGAAAACCATTACAGCCTAAATTCAATAAAATAAATCCACTAAGTGGTTTTAAAAAGATGTTTTCCATGGATAAAATCATGGAATTAGTGAAGTCAATTATAAAAGTTGGAATCATCATCTATATTGTATATAATGCATTAAAAGGTGAAATAAGCAAGTTATACTTACTGTATGAGATGGGAAACCTGGAAGCAGTTATTGTTTACATCGGTAACATCGTACTTGACTTAGGTATTAAAATTAGCGTCTTGTTTCTTATTGTAGGGTTCGCAGACTTTTTTTATCAAAAAATTAAGTTTAAGAAAGATATGCGAATGACAAAACAAGAGATTAAAGATGAATTCAAACAATCTGAAGGAGACCCTCAGATTAAGAGTAAGATCAAACAAAAAATGAGACAAGCTTCTCAAAGACGTATGATGCAGAGATTACCGGAAGCGGATGTTGTAATTACGAATCCTACACACTTTGCATGTGCACTAAAATATGATAAAGAAGTATCCGAAGCT
>DPVV01000408.1:0-531 GCA_003526525.1 Lachnoclostridium phytofermentans
TAATTGCCATTAGTATTCCCGGTATGAAATACGAAATACATGATTGTATTCCAGAAGAAATGGAACATTACTGGGATAAAGAAGCTCTTAGAACATGGAATTCTTGTGATTGGTGGGAAAAACTATTATTAAAATCAGATAGTTTTAAAATTAAAAAAATTCAAGAAATGGCTTGCTTCGATGAAGCATGGCAAGACTGGCTAAAAGCAGATAATAAATTTGCTCTTGGAGATAAAACTATGATCGAAATGGATAATGGAAGGTATATGAATTTAATTTCGATTATAGGAACTAAACGTTAAGATATGTTATAAGTTGAAAATATTATTATTATAAGGATATTCATATTGTGTTATCAGTTAATATAATTCGTTTCATAAATGCAAATTTTTATGAAATCAAACACACATCCCATGTGTGTAAGTATGTGTGCAGATAAATAACAGAAGCCGCAAGCCTCCTATTTATCAGTATTTTAGTGCAGGGATTTGTTCGAATCCCGTCTCGTGCGTCAAAGCGGATATTCGCAAT
>DPVV01000408.1:752-3762 GCA_003526525.1 Lachnoclostridium phytofermentans
TCATTGTCACTACGTGGCATTCTAAAACAGGCAAGTCCTTACCCCCGCTTACAGAAGCGGAGAACTTCCCTAATGAGGTTAAATAATTTCCCTAGAAATCTTGTAAAATCAAGGCTTCTAGGGATTTTTCATTTCAGTCGATTTGAGTAATCACTTTAAATTCTGGTTGTCATCATTCATTCCATGCTTTCTATGGCGTATATCGCATGAAATCTTTCTCTTTCGAATCCTTTGATAAGGGGAACTGCTCATTATGTTAGCGCTCCTTAAGATTATACTTGACATATTTCACAGATGAATTCACGTAGGGACAAATCTCCTCGATTTCATAGTAATTGTAGCTATAGCCCTTGGCCGTTTCAGTGTAGTTGCTATGCTTAAAATGCGCCGATTGACTTCACTTATTTAGAAATGTATAATACAATAAATGGAATTATAATTAATAAATTCACTATCCTTTACGATTGAGAAGTGGAAATATATACGGAGGTGGTTAAGATTTTTTTATATCATTATTATGATAAAACAGTTGGACCTTTTGTCAGTTTATCGGATTTGCCTGTTAATGAAGCGAAAACTATCCTCAATACTATAAAAGTGAATAAGCCTAAGGCTCAAATCGCTAAACGTGACAGTGAATATGTGGAGCATCGGCATAATTGTGAGAATATAATTCGATCAGAGTTTGCGAAAAAAGGCGGTATTATAAAGAGAATGTCACCGCATTATATGGTGATTGAACATAGTCCGTGGTTAAGCACTTGGTTTGAAAACAGCGCTTTTTTAAAGATCTCTATTGAAGAATTTGATTTGAATACCGTTTCGTTTACTTATGGTGATTCAATGCCGACATTTAGCAACCGAATAACTGACAACAAAGAATACCGAAAGAAAGTATATTCTTATGATGAGATATTAAAAATTATTGAGAAATATGGACTGCCGCAAGTTTGGAATGACGATGGTAAATATGGACCAGAAAGATATATTGAGGCTCATATATGGAGCGATGAAACGATAAATAAATATCGATAATGATTTACATTTTGTACTAATTTTTGTGGATGAATTAATATATGTGGTGCCATCTCTTATGGTGGCAACAATAAGTTACAAATTAAGCATACTGATGGGGAAGATATCATAGGTTTAAAAATAAAATAAAGAAAAAAGAATTCAATTTAGTTGACCTGTCTAATGTATGATGAATTAATTATCAGTAAAATAAATTCATAGTTGATTATATTAACATTTACAATCGGAGGATATTTTAATGGATAAACAAGAATTACTACATAATGTTGCACCATGTTCTCTTTTTTGTTACACCTGTCCAGCATTAAAAGATGGTGCTATATCAGAATGTGCAAAAAAATTATGCAACTATTTTGAAGGTTATTATGATTTCAACGATGCTAATATTCCAGAGCAATACCGTTCATGGTTAATGGAATTTGAAGCATTTTATAAAAACTTGAGTGGATATACCAAATCCCAATGTCCAGGTTGCAGAAATAATCCATCTCCAGGTGCAGGTTGCATAGAAGGATGTATCATTCCTAATTGCGTTAAAGATCATGGGGTGGATTTTTGTGCTGATTGTTCTGAATTTCCATGCAAAAAAGCAAAAGACTTTTTTAAAACTATAAACGATGTGACCGCCAATGATTGGGAGAAAGGGAACTTTAGAATACAAGAAATCGGTATTGAAAATTATTTTAATGAAAAAAAGGATATATCTCATTACATAAGTTTTAAAAAATAGTTTTTTAGGAGGTAATAGTATGATAAATCAAGGTGATGAACTAAGAGAGATTATCACTAAATTTGCGGAATCTGGATGGGATCTAATTGATGCCCCATCAATAAAATGGTTAAATTCTAACCTTAACGAAAAAGTATCGGAGATAGTTACTAATGAATTAATTACCGCAGTAGAGAAAGCTGATAGCGAATGCGGAAATTGTGGTTGTGAATTTGATCCACTTTACAAGAGGGCGTTGGTATTATTACGAGGTATTTAGGGAGAAGGATTTTGTATGAACAATATGAAAGAACAAGCAGACAAGCTTTTATATGATTTAGGCTTGTTTGATGAATTAAAAAAGTATGGGACACCACAGATTATTGGAAGTTATGCCATGAATGTTATGGCATGGAACGACTTGGATATTGATGTCACTAACGATGATATGGATATAGAAAAACTATATTCATTGACATCAGTTATATTGAAGAAGTATAAACCTATTTGGTATGAAGCTAAGCAAGAATTGACAAGTGAGGGAAAACAAGTATGGTTTCATGGATTTGAAACTATGATTTTGGGCGATTTATGGAATATAGATATCTGGTTTTTTGATAAGAGTACGATTTCTAATGCAGAAAGTTTTTGTGACAATGTAAAAAAACAAATAGATTTGGATGAAAACAAACGAAATACTATTATTCAAATTAAAAAGGGACTTATAGAGAAAGAATTATATTCTTTTGAAAAATATACAAGTATGGATGTGTATAAAGCTGTTCTAGAGGATGGTATTTCATCATTGGATGAGTTTTTGATTCGTTGTAAAAAATAGATCTCCTGAACAACAAGTTCGTGATAATTTACTTGTGTAAACGAAGCTCTCATAAGAAAATGATAAATGAGAGGATTATTGTTTTTTCTCCTGATATACTTGTGAAAGAAAGGAGATGTGCTATTTGGATTGGAATATACGATTGAACAGAGCTCTTGATTACATTGAAGAAAACCTGGGTAATGAAATTGATTTTAACTATGCTGCTAAATTAGCATTTTGTTCTCGCAATGATTTATCAAATATGTTTTTCATTGTTACAGGAATACAGTTAAGCGAATACATCAGGCGCCGACGTCTTTCGCTTGCAGCACTAGAACTGCAAAATAGCGATGAAAAAATTATAAATATCTCTATGAAGTATGGTTATTCATCGCCAACTGCATTTAACAGAGCTTTTCAAAATCAACATAAGGTATCACCTCAAT
>DPVV01000590.1:0-276 GCA_003526525.1 Lachnoclostridium phytofermentans
AGCAGCTAATGGCTCAAGTTTAGCGCAGCACAAACTTGACAAGAGAAAGATTAAAAATCTTTCTCTTACTCCATCACCTTACTTCTTTTTATTATCTCATAAAAATTCATATTAATTCTTACGATTTCATGAATCTTAGTTCATAAATCTTTCGTAGTAAATTTACATAACTTGGTTTATCCTAAGCCTTAATCTTAAAGAAGAAGAGCTTTACCTTATAAATCAACAGGATGATTACAAGTAAAAGCGGATATACGCAATCCGCTTACGCTACCA
>DPVV01000590.1:538-3658 GCA_003526525.1 Lachnoclostridium phytofermentans
TATTTGGTTAAATTGAAGAAAGAGTACTCCAAAAGCACATACCTTTTGGAATACTCTTTTTTTACTCACAAAGTTTTGCAACAACCTGATTAATTACCTTACCGTCTGCTTTGCCTTTTAGTTCCTTCATGACTACTTTCATGATTTCCCCTTTATTTTTTGTAGCTACAGTATCAGCAAAATTAGATTGAATGAATTCAATCACTTCATCTTCGCTCATTAGCTTAGGAGCATATTCCTGAATTACATCATAACGAGCTTGATACTCTGCTTTTAAATCTACTCTCTCATCAGGGCAAGTATCTAATTGCTCTTTTACTGTCTTTAACTCTTTTAAGATAACACGGTCAATAAGTTCCTCCGTGATATTATCACGCTGACCTTCATCAATCGCTACCTTTTTAATTGCAGAAATTAGAGAAGAGATACTATCTTTTCGACTCTTATTTCTCTCTTTCATTGCAGTTACCATGTCTTTTTGTAATGTTTCAAATTGCATTGTTATTCCTCCTTTATATGAGCAAGTAGCCTTAGCGTATTGCGAATATCTGCTTTGACTGTTATTGTACTTCCATTTTAATGAAGCTGTCAACGGTCAATTTAAAAACAAAACCTCGCCTTGTTGTATTGTGTCATTTATTCATCATTTCTGTCGAAACGAATATATTATCTTAGAGAGTATTATGCTCTACTCTTACGAAAAGGATGTGAAAGAAATGGGTATTAACAAAAAGATAATTCAAGAGAGCGTTTCTAATATTTTAGTTGCTCTTGGAGAAAACCCCTTAAGAGAAGGTTTAATTGATACACCGAAACGTGTTGCGAATATGTATGAGGAAGTTTTTCTAGGAATTCAATATACGAACGACGATATCGTTTCCATGTTTAATAAATGCTTTGAAGAAGAACAAGATATATTTCTCACAAACGGTATTGTCTGGATTAATGATATTGAATGCTTTAGCTTTTGTGAACACCACATGTCTTTAATATACGATATGCATATCACAATAGGATATAAACCACTTCATAAAGTTATTGGAATAAGTAAAATAGCACGTATTGCAGATATGGTATGTAAGAGGCTGCAAATTCAAGAGAGGATAGCCTCTGATATTTTAGAGATACTTGGTAAAATTACGGAAAGTAATGATATCTTTATTAAAATTGAGGGCAAACACGGATGTATGACCTCACGTGGAATTCAAAAGACTCATGCTACGACATGTACAATCTTAACAAGTGGAATCTTTCAACATAATCCTCTGTCATTTAACACAAAGGAGAGTGGGCTTGTATGATAGAATTTGAAGTGAATAACCGTAACTTTAAACTTGCACCAAGTCCCTATTATATAGAGACTTTTGCGCTCTTTGGTTCGTATATTAATGAAGAATTCGATAAATTTAGTGATATTGATATGCTAATTATTATCGGGGACTGCTCCAAGAAAAGATTATTATCTATAAAGCAGCAAATTGCGAAAGTTCTTCATGTTCCAACGACGTGGTTATCTATTTATACTAAGAGTAAATTTGCCAATATGTGCGCTAATGGGGATTATTGGTGTTGGTACCTTAAACTATATGCAAAGATCTATTATTCCAAAACGGATTTCATACATCGTGCATTTGATTCACTACCTCCTAATATTGATGTACTAGATCATATCTATGATAATATTGAAACTATCGAAGAGGAATATCAATTTTTCATTAATCATCGAATTTCAGCCGAGCACTTAATGAACTTAATTGCACATTATACTAGAAATGCATGTATCCTTTTATGCTATCTTCATCTAGTAGTTGACTTTAAAAAGTTTTCACCAGCAAAACAATGCTGCTCATTCCAAGATATAACGATGCCATTTACCTTTGAAAATTATGAAAAGTTATACCGACTTAAACGTGCCTATAAATATAATTCTAAGACCTTCCGGCTTAGAAATGAATACCATTATGTCATGTGGTGGTATGAAAAATATCAAGAATTAACTTATATCGTTATAGAGAAAGCGAAAGAAGCATTAAAGACCAATTTTGTCAGCCCATTAATATCCTTTGCAGTCAAATAAACAAAGTGTCTTCAACCTCAAGCTAAAGACTTAATAAGCCTTGAGTGGTGAAGACACTTTGTTCTTTTATTATTTTTTATCTACAGTAGCAATTCCTAGCTCTCTCTTTAAGACCTCCTGTGATTGCTTTCTTTGGCTATCCCAAAGCTTATGCACCTTATCATAATGATAATCTAACCCAGTAGGGTTAGAAGGAAGCTCTATTGCATCTTTGATTAAGAAATCCGTTAATTCTAAGGTATTTAGTAAATGTACCATTCTTTCTGGATACTTCTCATGAGGTATCGTAAAGAATTTACGCTGATATATAATTGCAAATACAGTTGCATGGAAAGAGTTCGTAACTATATAATCTGCATTTTCTATTAGACCTAAAAATTCTTCCACTCCTGCATCATCAAAACGTCCTAACTCGTTACTATAGCGTTTATCAGGACGATTATGAATCACTGGAAGTCCTGTAAGCTTTGATAACTTTTCTGCAATTGGGCGAACTTGATTGTCTGCGTTAATGACATGTACAAAAATATAACCCTTATTGAATTTTGGTGTTTTCTTTAAGTTTTCAAAATCTTTCACTTCTAACAATAACGTAGGGTCTACTACCACATCAATAGACTTATCTGTTAAAGGAGTTAGCATATCCTTTGCAGATTCTTCTCTTACTGCTATGGCATCAAAGTTTTTTAGATATTGTTTAAAAAACTCTTTTTCATAATCTTTTAATTCTGTTTTCCCAACACTGGAAGCAAAGGATAATTTTCTCACTGGTTTTTCCGTGAAGTTCAGAAAAAAGGCTCTATTTAATCCCCCAGTAATTGCTCCGTTCCATACTTGATCACTGCCAGTAATTAATATATCATACTTATCTCCAACTTTAGAACTTACAAGCTCTTGATAACTACGATAGCGTGTTGTTGTATGCAATTGATTTGCTATAAATGACTCAAACTTCTTATATTTACGATTAGCACGAATACCTTTTTTCTTCAAATTAAGCCATAAACCTGAGCGAATTTTACGAAATCTTTTTGCATCCTTTA
>DPVV01000138.1 GCA_003526525.1 Lachnoclostridium phytofermentans
TGTAAAAAGACATTCGGAAATGCAGAAAAAGTCATTTAATAGTTGGAATACACTTACTGGATATCCATAAATAATCATTATTTTTTAAGTAACCGATAAAACAAAAAAAACATGATAAACTGCCAGAATTTGGTGGGATTTTAAAAGTAAAATCTGAATTAAGGAAGATGACTATGGCACAAATTTTATATAAGTTATTCTCGTTTTACATCAATAGATATCTTGATTGTGACAATATGAAAATATACACGTTCCAGAAGATATCAAAAATATCATGTAGTATAGCCTAAATAGATGTATCAGAATTCATTGAAAAAAATCTCTTTAAAGGATGTTTATTACCTCAAAATCTAAAAAGAGATGAAAATCTCCTGTCATGATAAATGGAACTTAATGCTGCATATCCGAAGTTTATCAAGTTTTCAGTGCCTAGGGCAATAGTTTAAATTCTTTGCTATAGAAAAAGTGTAGGATGAATCCTCTTGTTTTGCTATTCAGCCAATTCTTTATCAACAGAGATAAATAATATAATGGGATTGTCGTATTCCTTTTCGATTTCATCCAGATATCTGATGGACTGAAATATTTTGGAGCGAATGTTTTTCGTTTTTATCTCTATATTCGTGAACGATGGTCAGATAAGTTCTATCAATTTCTGAATTTTCGCTTTGCTGATAGAAGTCCTTTTTCTTCTAATTATGCTTTATATCGTTATATAATCCTTATCTATAATGCTTTCAGGCTACTGATTCAAAATGTGCTGCAAAGCAATGGTATTTATTTACTTTAATAGTAAGAATAAGTAATATTTGTATTGACACTTCTGAGTTGAATCTAGTAGAATAATTATGTCATCTTAAAAAGGGTGTCGAATCGATGATTTAAGAAAAGGTAATAATCATTTCGAAAAAGAATGGTTTTCAATGCTTGTTTGATTTGTCGGGAATATTTTGCACGGTGCCTTTTTTGTAATGCATTTACATAGTGGGAATTGGGAAATTCAAGACGGCTCGGGTAAGTATGTAAGCTGTGTTTGTATATTTTTTATAGCTATAAGCAACCCTAAGCACTTGCGGAAGCCTGATCATGGGAGCACGATGGTTGGAAGCAAAGTATATAATGTAATGTGATAGTCGCATTTTATGGCGGGAGCTGACAAGTGGGCGAAAAAGCGAAGTTGTTACTTGGCTATACTATTGTGACTACTGGGATGTGTCTTGAGTAAAAATGGGACAAGAGGGAAAATAGAAGGAAGAAATCAAAGTCGTGTTTGATAACGAAGTTACTCCCCTGCAATTACTGGTAGAGACCCTTTCAGTAAGTAGTTCAAAGTTAAAAAAGAGATTCATTTTCCGTTTGCGAGATATGTATTCGTTGTGGCAAAGATAAGATAACGATAATTTTATAAGGTGTGCTAAAGAATGTGTCCGTAGAACAAAAACAATTATACGCCTTCTCTGTTATGGTGATACCAATAATTAGGCGATGCGGAAAGAAGAACGAGCACCGATAGATTGTTTATGACCGGCTAATCACTGTATTGAAACTTCAACGGTTTTTTCGAAGGAGATTGCATTTTTTATTGGCGTCTCTTTCGCCGAGCGGGAAAGCTTTATAAAGGAAATTTATCCCCACAGGTAGCAAGTAGTCGTGGAGATTATTTATGGGCAGAATCATAAAGGCAACGTTTGGTTTGGAGATAATATAAAAATTACCGTAGAAAGTAATTTCAATTGGGTAAATTTTCTCTACAAATACCCTATCTGTGTGGAAACGGAGAAATTACAGGATTTCACCGTTAATTTATGCGTTATTTGAATCTAAAATTCAAGGGAGGAAGTTATTAATGAGCATCATTATAAAATGCGGGAATATCAATATTAAATGCGTGTCAACAAACGAAGCGATAATCAACTCATTGCAGGTAAGATTTGCGCCTTTTGTGACTACCGAAAAAGCGCAGCTTGAAATTGAGATTGACGAAACAGATGTTGTAGATGATTTATGTGATTCTATTGATAATAAAAGGTATCTTTATTTTACAATGTTTGATAATATGTTGTCTGCTCTGGTTAATAGAAAGAGTCTTATGGGAAGTATATCAATTCAAAGTAATTTCGTTTCAACAGATGTAAACAATAAATATGATGCAATTGATGTTGCACTTTCGTTAATTGCAGCACAATTTCTTCCGTTTTATGGAACATTATTACTTCACGGGTCTTGTATTGTTCATAATGGTTCGGCTTATTGTTTTATCGGACTTTCAAACCAAGGAAAAACAACCATATCAAAAATATTCTCATCAGAATGTAATGTTTTAGCGGAAGATATGTTTGAAATAGGTTATTGTGAGGATATTCTTTATGCAATGCCAATTCCATTTGCGCAAAAGGAATTTTGGTGTGATGCTTCGTCGTTGCGAGTTCCCATAGCTAATATTTTTGTGGTAAAAAAGGGCGAATTATCTGTTACAGAAATTCAAGGGAAAAGCCGCTTTCAAGAATTCATTGCACATCAATTGTTTAGGTCAAATAATGATGATGTTATTGCAAATCAATATCTTATGCTAATATCAAATAAGATTTTAAAAAGTGTAAAACTTTACAACCTTACCTATGATCCGGTCCGTTTCTATTCAAAAGATCGTGAATATATTACTGAATTAAAGAGTAAAATTTTCCCTGTTTCTGGTCTTCTATCAAACAATTCCAATTTTGATGAGTCATTGGTCTTAAATGATAGCATAGCAATACGCCGATGCGAACATTACAATCGATGGGAGCTGTGGGAATCTCGCAGTGGTATGTTATTTGGGATCAATCAAGTTTGCAAAGATATTATTGATTTGTTAACGCAATGTCGAACACGTCAGCAACTCCAAAAGGAATTACCCAACACATCAAAGGAAGAATTGGAGCAAATTATAAGTAGTATGCTCTCTTCGAATATAATTATTAACAAAAATAAGTAAGGAGAATTTGTTATGTTCAAATTATCAGAAAAGGTTATGGTCAATGAAGTCGAGAATCAAGGTGTTATCATTATGGCAACTGATAACGAAGAAAAGATATTTTTCTTGAATGACACATGTATCGATATTCTAAAATCCATTGAAAAAGATCCCAAATCACTTGATGATATTGTGGACTACATCGTTGCTTTGTATGACGTGGACAAAACCACATGTGAAAGTGACTTAAAATTAATACTGGATGACTTACATAGCAAAGCATTAGTAGAATTGGTTTGACTGAATATGTAGTATAATATGGATACTTGTGCTTTCAAATTTTTTGAACAGTGCATTACCTTATTATAAATCTTGAAAAAAGGAGGGGCTATCAATGAAGAAAACATACACCGCTCCGTATATCATTGAGATGAATTCGGAACTTGCAAGCGTTATTCCGTATTCAAATTCTTGGTGTTATGCTGGGCAAAGCAAGTAGTCTTACTGGGACATGAGTAATCTGGATGGGTCTTTATGGCCCCTTCAGATAACTCGCAAAAGTAAACATTTAATTTAGAAAGGATGATTGTAAATTGGAGAGGGTACCTTATCTTTTAAGTACAGGTGACCCCAGAGCGAATTTAATATGGGGAAATCGAAAATCTTTATCTTATGTATATGTCGAATTGACAAACAGATGCAATTTTGGATGTGAATACTGCCAAGTTGATATAGATAAATATAAGGATATGGATGTACAAACAATTACAGGTATTATTGACCAACTGTGTGATTTAGATGTTTTTGAACTTCGTCTTGGTGGTGGAGAACCATTGATGTATAATGACATAAGTGATGTTGTCAAATATGCGAAGTCTAAAAATATGTTTGTTTGGCTATGCACCAATGGATATTTCTTTAGCAAGGAAACTGCTTCTCGTCTTAAAAGCAGCGGTTTGACAGGCATTAGAATTAGTATCGATTCAACGGTGCCTGTCGTGCATGATAATGTTAGGAAACAAGAAGGGGCTTGGATTAAATGTCTGGATGCAATATTCAACGCCAAGTTATTTGATATAGAAGTAGTTATAAGCATGACAATTGGCTCTCACAATATCGATGAATATAATCAAATGTGCGAGTTTGCCCGAACCCATAATTGTCAGATGTCTTCTCACTTTATTATGCCAAAAGGTAAGGGGATATCTTTCCCGAAGTTTGACAAGAAAAAAGCAACCACAATTATCGATGATTTGCATGGTGAAAAATATTGTGTTGCTGCGACTGATACCATCTATATTGATGTTGAAGGGCGTGTTAGTGCTTGTAGCTTTTTAAAACCGACTGCATCTGTACATGATATGACAATTGAAGAAATATTGAAGTCAAGTGAAATGAAAAAATTTTCCAAGCCAATTGGCGGTGATAAATGCGCGAAATGTAAATACGGGAAAATTAGCTTTTGCCCTATTTCAAATATTTGTCGAGGAGGATGTTGGGTAAAACATGAAAAATAATATATTATTTATCAACAGTCCAAATTATGATTCCGATGATAAGAGGAGGCTGCGTCCCCTTGGCATTTGTTCTTTAGCGGCAACATTGAGAGCGAAGGGTTATCGGTGCGACATCATTGATCCAAATGCAGACGATGTTATTATGAGTATTCCTAAAATTATAAAAAAAATTGCAGAAGGAGAGTACGGATTGATCGGCATTTCGTCAGTCACTCCCAATTTCCACCACGCAGTTAATTTGGCGCAACAAATAAAGAAAGTGTTTGATATTGTTGTTATATTGGGAGGCGTTCATGCAACTTTTTCTCATGAGCAAATCGTCAACGAATATGATTGCTTTGATGTTATTATTAGAGGTGAAGGCGAACTCGCAATTACAAAATTGACACAGGATTTATTTGAAAACCATACTTTTACATATCCAATTGAGGGATGTACATATAGGAAAATGAATGGGAAGATTCATGTGGCATCATCGATCAACAGTCTTGATTCGTTGGACAAATTAAATCCTCCAGTACAAGATAATATTTTCAATTATTCACAGACGATAGTAGATGGAAGACTGCTAAAAAACATTTCATTGATTTCTAGTAGAGGGTGTCCCTATGATTGTATTTTTTGCTCGGTTACAAGTTTGCGCAGGAAATGGATAACTCGCAAAATAGAAGACATAGCCAATGAGGTTCTAAGTATTTATCAAAAATCTCGTGACATTTTCCTCGTTTATTCAGATGACAATTTCTTTATCGATAAAGATAGGGCAATAGATATTGTAGAAACAATCAATACATTATGTAGAGAAAAAATCAATTTTTGTTTTGCAACTCGGACTGATTTAATTGTCCGCCATGG
>DPVV01000135.1 GCA_003526525.1 Lachnoclostridium phytofermentans
CCAACTAAACCTTTTGTTTCAATCATTCCTAATGCATCGTATTTCATTTTAAAATCCTCCTAATAATATAATTAATTTTTAATAGTTAACTTACTTTACAATAGTAATACTTGAAGATCCCCCAAGCCCCATGGCATTGGCTTCTTCTGTATCAAGGTGGCATTCTAGGCTTGAGGAATTATTCGCACGAATTGCAACATTGCTGAAAATACCTCCGCGAGCTCCTTCTGTCTGAATGTTTACGGTCTGTCCATCATGTACGCCAAATTTTACCGCATCTTCAAGACTCATATGAATATGTCTCTGGGCAATGATAAGGCCCCCTTTTGTCTGAACGGAACCCTTTGGTCCAACCAATGTGATTCCTGGTGTACCAGCTAATTCACCGGACATTTTAGGCTCAGAATTTGTTCCAAGCTTAAAGCAGTCTGATGCCAAGATTTCAACCTGAGTCTGTTTTCTGACCGGTCCTAAAATACGGACCTTCTCAATTGCTCCCTTAGGACCACATACAGTAGCCATTTCCTTGCATGCATACTGTCCAGGCTGGGATAACTCCTTTATATTAGTCAGTTGATATCCCTGACCAAATAAGGTATCCAAATCTTCCTGAGATAAATGTACATGACGGTTGGAAACACCTACTGGTATTCTAGACTCTTTCGGTTCGGATTCTGTTTTCATGGCTTCCATAATGAGCTTAATTACTGCTTCATACTTATCCATTCCTATTCTCCTTTTCCAGTTGATTTACTGACCCTTCATGGCCATTACGATTTCCTTTACAAGTGCTGCTAACTTCTCGTTGTCATCAAAGCTTTCTTGGCAAGAAGTAGTTTGGGTACCTTCCTTCTTCGCAAAGGAAGCAACAAAATCTGCAGGACTGCAAGTAGTAGCTCCGGATTTTTCCTTCCATGTGAAGGTGTTATCATCTGCAGCGATAGTGGAACAATCTTTTAATCCAAAGGCTACCTTCTTAATATTAAGGAGATGTTTTGGACTTACATTCTCAGAAACAGAGCTTCCACCACAAGTACCGCATCCTAAGGTAAAGGAAATTGGAAGGCCTGTACTAATTCCGGTTCCACCCTGGCTACCGCCTGTGTTAACAAGAATTCTAGAAGCTGGTTTCGCTGCAAATTTAAGAACCATATCTCTGTCCTGAGTGTGAATACTCATGGTATGTCCAATTCCGTTTTGTAATAGACGAATGCTTAAATCGCAAGCCTCTACCCAGTCCTTTACAGTATAGAAACCAAGAACAGTTGTAAGCTTTTCAAAGGATAATGGATAACCCTGTCCTACGCCTTCCTGTCTTCCGATAAGAACCTTGGTATCCATCGGAATTTCAATTCCAGCTGCCTGAGCAATCACCTGAGGGGAACGACCTACAAATTTAGCGTTCATGGTGTAGCCGTTCTTGAATAACAAGCCACAAACCTTATCGGTTTCTTCTTTTGTCATGAAGTATCCGCCCTGAGCCTTTAATTCAGCTAATACCTCTGCTTCATTGCTTTCCTCACAGATGATGGACTGCTCGGATGCACAGATAGTACCGTAGTCGAAAGTCTTGCTGGCAATGATTGTTTTAACTGCATGTTTCACATCAGCTGTCTTTTCAATGTAAGCAGGAGAATTACCTGCACCTACACCGATGGCTGGCTTTCCAGCACTATAAGCAGCCTTTACCATAGCTGGGCCTCCAGTTGCGATAATAACGGAAACTTCCTTGCACTTCATCAGTTCGTTTGTAGATCCCATGGAAGGCATGGTCACACAGCCAATGATACCCTCTGGTGCGCCTGCAGCGATTGCAGCGTCACGCATAACTTCAGCTGCCTTTAGTGTACATTTTGCTGCGGATGGATGAGGAGAAAATACAATAGCATTTCCTGATTTCACTGCAACCATGGATTTAAAGAATACGGTTGAAGTAGGGTTTGTAGAAGGAACGATTCCCATTACCAGACCAACCGGCTCAGCTACGTCAATAGTCTTATTTACGGTATCCTCTGCAAGGATTCCTCTAGTCTTCATATCCTTTATCTGTTCATATAAAAGGGTGGAAGCAGCGTGGTTCTTATATGCCTTATCCATTGCCTTCCCAAATCCAGTTTCCTCAGAAGCCATTTCTCCCAAGCATAGGGCATGTTCCTCTCCTGCCTTAGCCATACTCTTAAGAATACGATCAATCTGTTCTTCACTAAACTGAGCAATCTTCTTAGCAGCCGCTTCACCGCTTCTTGCTAAATCCCTTGCTTCTTGGATGGAACGTAAATCAAAATCAAAACTTTCCATGTTCCATTTCTCCTTTTCTATAAGTCTTAATCATTTTGTCCATAATACTTTTTGAATTCTTTCAGTAGCTTCGCTTTATTTGCCTTCGATATTTCCCTACCAGCTATACTGAATTCTGGATATTCACGGGCAAGTGTTCTAAGTTCTGTTACTTTCATATCGTCCAGTTTCTTCATGGTTTTTTTCAAACCATCCTGCTTCCACAAGTCCACGGTTACTCTTTTTATGGGTTCCACCGCTTCTTGTTTATCGGAAGACTCTTCGGTACTACCCTCTGTCGGGATCTTTATTCCCTTCAAAGATGGCTCCTCTTTGATTCCTATATTCGGTTCATTCGATTTTACCAGTTCTTTCGGTTCTACCGATTCTTTTTCCAGTTCTTCTGGTTCTTCTTTCGGATTTACCTGTTTTTCCAGTTCTTTCGGATCTAACTGTTTTTCTAGTTCTTTCGGATTTACCTGTTCTACTAGTTCTACCGTTTCATCCGGCTCTTCAT
>DPVV01000447.1 GCA_003526525.1 Lachnoclostridium phytofermentans
TCGCAATTACTGCTACCCCTGTATTCACAAGGTTCTCTACGATCACTTCTCCTATTTGAATTGGAGCTGTGACCTGTATCTGCTTTAACTGCCTTATTCCGTCCATAATTTTTTCTTTCGGAATATCTCCTTTTGTTCTCACAGGAACCATAGCCTGAGTTCCTCCTACTACCCGCACTGTAGTGGTCAAAGCTCGTAATGGATTCGTCAATTCCTTCCTTGCATATTGTTCTCCACGAATACAAGCATTACCTTTTACAGTTACCATACCATTATCATTTATGGTTGCAGTAAGTTCGCAACCCATAGGACATCTGATACATGTAAATACTCTTGTTTCCATTCTACACCTCACTTCTGCGCTTTAATTTGCACAACTTCTTTTTCTGAAACCTAGTATAAATCCTCAAGGTAAAGAGTGGTCCTTACAATGCTTTCTTGCATTTTACAAGGTGATTTGAAAAATCTTTTCGCCTACTCTTCTTCTATTTTCACTGTAATTTTATTTATATTAGGATATTTTTTGATATCCTTTTTATTTATAATTACCTGTCCCATCTCACCTGGTGTTAAATTTTTCTTACTCTTACGATCCACTCGAATATCATCAAAGTAAATACAAAGGTAAGCATTAGTAAAAGCCTTAGTTACCCGGAAGCGAATAGTGATTTGTTCTTCTAATCTTGAGAAGCGCAGCTGATTAGGAACCGTATAACGAATCCCCTCTCCTGATTGCACGAGAATTTCTTTCTCTATTTCTCCTTCTCTTACGATATTTAAATACTCCACTGCGTGTTTCCCTGTAGACCTCGCCTCAGATGACACATTATCCACTAAATCATGTACATGTAGTACATTTCCGCAGGCAAAAACTCCATCTACACTTGTTTCAAGACTCTCATTGACAACAGGCCCACCAGTTGTAGGATTTAATGTAACAGATAACAAAGTTGATAATTCATTTTCTGGTATCAACCCAACCGAAAGAAGTAAAGTATCACAGGAAATGTATTCTTCCGTCCCTTTTATAGGTTGCAACTGCTCATCCACTTTCGCCAAAGTAACCCCCTTCACTCTATCCTTCCCATCGATTGCTACCACCGTATGGCTTAGCCTTAGTGGAATTTGATAATCATCAAGGCATTGTACTATATTACGTTTTAAACCACTGGAGTATGGCAAAAGCTCTGCTACCAGCTTTACTTTTGCCCCCTCTAAGGTTAGCCTTCTTGCCATGATTAACCCGATATCTCCCGATCCTAGAATTACAACTTCATTGCCAGGCATTCTACCTTCCACATTTACATAATGCTGCGCTGTACCAGCAGTATAAATGCCAGCAGGACGGCATCCTGGGATATTTAAAGCTCCTCTCGGTCGTTCTCTACAACCCATGGCAAGGATGATGGCTTTTGCATCAATGATAAAACAGCCTCTTTCTCGGTTCATTACCATAATTTGTTTTTCTTTCGTTATTTCAATGACCATCGTTTGAAGCATCACAGTAATATCTTTTCCTTCTAATTCTTCGATATAACGATGCGCATACTCTGGTCCTGTTAACTCCTCTTTAAAAGTAGTAAGTCCAAATCCTGTATGGATACATTGATTTAAGATACCTCCAAGCTCCTTATCCCGCTCTATTATTAGGATCGAGGATGTCCCCGACTCTCTTGCCCCAAGGGCTGCTGCTAATCCTGCAGGACCTCCACCGATTATTACAATATCATAGTTCATTCTTAACCTCATTTCTGCGTTGCCTGCTTGTAACAAAACGTATCATCAAGTTTATGTAGCAACGCAGACACAAACTTAATTCGTGAAAAACCCGAAGAATTCTTCTAGTGTGAAGTTTTAGAATTTCTTAGGCGGCGTCCTTTGGCGCCTTAGAAATTCTCTTCACACTTCCTCCTTATTAAACCCAGTTAGAAAGTTGGAGCCTTCTCCTGATTTCGTTATAGTAGAAGGATCTACTTTTAACTCCCTCGCTAAGATCTCGATAACCTTTGGAGAACAAAAACCTGATTGACATCGCCCCGACCCAGCTCTGGTTCTACGTTTTATCCCGTCAAGAGTCGTAGCCCCAAGAGGTCTATGGATAGCATCCATAATCTCTCCTTCTGTAACCATTTCACAGCGACAAATCACATTCGCATAGGCTGGATTCTCATTAATGTATTGTTTCCGTTCTTCAAAGCTGGCATGAGCAATGGAGATAACCCCTTTTCGGTAAGGTTTGTAAGTTGAATTTAAATTTGCTGGCAAATAATCCATCATTAAATTCGAGACATACTCTCCTATCGCAGGAGCACAAGTAAGCCCTGGTGATTCTATTCCTGCTACATCAAAAAATCCTTTTGCATCCTCACATTCTCCTATGATAAAGTCTCCAGATTCTTCATGTGCCCGTAGTCCTGCAAACGAAGTAATCACTTGCTTTATAGGAAGGTCTTTTACGCTCTTTGTAGCCTTTTTTAATACATCTTTTAGCCCATCCATTGATGTACTGATGTCCTCCTTATCCAATACATCCTCTGCCGTTGGTCCTACCATAAGATTTCCGTGTATGGTTGGAGTAACTAATACACCTTTTCCCATCCTTGTTGGTAGTTGAAAGATTGTCTTCTGAACATAATTGCCAACACTTTTATCAAAAAGGCAGTACTCACCTTTTCGAGGTATAATCTTTATCTTATGTTCACTAACCATATTGTGAAATAAATCTGCATATACTCCGGCAGCATTTACAACTGTCCTACTTCTTAATATTCCTTGATTTGTTTCTATATGATAAAAATCAAATGGAATTTCCTTTGTGGAAGATATTCTATTAATACTTTGGACCTCTGTATTAAGTTTAAATTGGGCACCATTCGTAAACGCATTCTCTGCCAGTGCAATTGTCAAATTAAATGGACATACAATTCCTCCCTGCTTTGCATACAATGCCCATATAACCTCTTTCGATAAATTCGGCTCTAAATTTCTTGCTTCCTCACCGGTTAGTATTTCTAACTCTTTTACTCCATTTTTCTCACCTTGCTCTTTTAACTTCTTAAGTTCTATGAGGTCAGCTGCTGAAAATCCAAGTACTAAAGATCCATTTCTCTGAAATGGGAAATCCAATTGCTTTGAGAGATCCTCCATCATCTGATTCCCAAGAACATTAAATTTAGCCTTGAAACTCCCTGGTTTTGCATCAAATCCAGCATGAATAATTCCACTATTTGCTTTCGATGTTCCTTCACAGATATCACTCGCCTTATCCACTACAAGAATTTTTCTTTTATACTTTGATAATTCTCTTGCTACAGCACAGCCAATGACTCCAGCACCTATAATTATGACGTCATACATAAAAGCCCCTTCCTTTCATAAACCATATACTATCTTTTCCGTGTTGTACTACTTTCTTTTCCGTGTTGCACTTCTTTTTTTTCCGTGTTGCACTGCTTTCGTTACCTTCTGACAAACCTTATAACAGTGAACCATATTGCGATTTCTTCTCCTCCTAAGATGTTATTTCTAAATACAAATTCGTTTTAAAAAGCAAAAAAGAGCCAAGCAAAATACACTGCCTAGGGCAGCATACTATTTGCTTGACTCCAATTCTCATGCAATTATATTTAATTGTCTTTAACACATTTCAGAAATATCTATTTAAAATTTGACCGTTATATCAATCTCTTCATGACTATGTTAACACCTTACATAGTGGGCTAAGATATGAATATTATGATATAACTAAATCTACTATTATTATATTCACCTGGCATTTAAAATTACCATTTTAAAAACAGCCTAAATGACTTTACACCTTTATATTAACGTTGCAAAGTATTGTTCAGTACCTATTATATATCTGTCCACGACTATCAGCATCTATTACGATAATTGTGAGTTCTCCTTTATTTACAGTGTATATAATTCTATAGTTTCCAACCCTTAACCGCATCAGTTCACTGTGTCCTTTTAATTTCTTTATATCATTACCATTAGGTAGTTGTTCTATTGCTGTTACTATTCTTCGTTTTTCATTTAAGGGGAGATTATCAATAAAATTCTTAGCTTTTTTCTGGATTAGGATTTGATACATTAATCAATCCCCCATTCCTTCTTACATTCATCCAAAGAATATGCTTTATCTTTTTCAATGTCTTTGTCGTCTAAATAATTTTGATACATTCTTTCACAAAAAATATCATCCGCCTCTTCATCTGCCGTAATACCTTGAATATATGCAAGTACATAACCTATTTTATAGTCAGGAATCTTATCTAGTAATTGAATTATAATTTCTTTGTTCGACATAGCAACAATCCTTTCTTTCTAAAAATATGTATAGAAATATTAAGCCACCCTTACAAGCATGATATCACGATATACACAAAGAGTAAATACGAATAATTACTCTTTGTAAATGAAATTCTCGCACCTAACTACTATTACATAAACCAGACTTTAGGGTTGGTCGTTGAAATAGATACAGCCCCAGCATCTAAAGCTTGCATAATGTCCTCTTTGTCTGATATTAAACCACCTGCAATTACAGGTATGTTTTGAGTATTGCAGATTTTTTTAATAACCTTTGGCATAATACCAGGAAGAATCTCAATACAATCTGGTTTTACATTCGTACATTGTTTTTTAATATTCTCATAAGCCATGGAATCAATCACAAAGAAACGTAAAATTGTATATAATGATAATTCTTTTGCTCTCTTAATTAACATTGGCTTTGTCGATATAATACCGTCAGCTCTTGTATGCTCTTTAATAAAATCAACACTAATTTCTTTCGAACTAAGCCCTGATATCAAATCAACATGAACCATAGCAAGCTTTCCGCATTCCTTCACGCGATTTACAATATCTGAAATTGTAAGGATATCTCCATAAAGGATAAATACAATACTACTCTCAGACGAAAGACATTGTTCTAGCCCCTCATTATCTTTAACTGCAGCGATGACTGGGCAATCCTCTAGTGTTTTCGTAAATGTATGCTTCATACATAATCCATTCTGGCACTTAACGCCGTTTATTAATGATAACAATCTTAACTATTCCTCTTTACCATTCCAACAGTAGGTACATAACTTACATGGTGAGATTCCCACTGACTTTATCATATCATCCAGACGATGATAACGCAACGAGGTAAAGTTAAGTTTAGTACTAATCTGATCGAGCATATAATTATATCGATCCGATTCTGGATCTGCATACTCTGATAGCACTTCCTTTGTAATTTCACTTTCTGCTTCCACGATAACACGTCTAGTAATCAAATCCATTTCTGAGGTTGATCTAGAAAAGTTCAAATATTTACATTTATATAATAGTGGTGGACAAGCCGGGCGAATATGAACTTCTTTCGCTCCGCTTTGATATAAAAACTCTGTTGTTTCTCTAAGTTGCGTCCCACGTACGATCGAATCATCGATAAGTAACATACTCTTGTCCTTAATCAAGTCATGAACAGGGATTAATTTCATTTTAGCGATCAAATCTCTCTGACTCTGGATTGATGGCATAAAAGAACGTGGCCATGTTGGTGTATATTTGATAAATGGACGAGAAAATGGAATACCAGAACGATTCGCATATCCAATCGCATGAGCTGTTCCAGAATCAGGTACACCAGCAACAATATCCGGTTTTACCTGATCTCTCCTCGCAAGTAAATCACCACAACGATAACGCATTTGCTCCACACTAACTCCCTCATAAGAGGAGGATGGATAACCATAATAGACCCATAGGAAAGTACATATCTTCATATCAGACGATGGCTCGCTTAATGTCTGCACTCCCTCTGGTGTGATTACAACTATTTCACCCGATCCAAGTTCTTTATACTCTAAATATCCAAGATTTAAATACGCGAAACTTTCAAACGAAGCACAAAATGCCCCTTCTTTTTGTCCAATGGATACCGGAGTTCTCCCCATTCTATCTCTTGCTGCATAGATACCCTTTGGCGTCATGATAAGTAGTGTCATGGAGCCATCTATGATTTCCTGCGCATAGCGAATTCCCTCTACCAGATGATCCTTTTGATTAATAATCGCTGCTACCAGCTCTGTAGGATTGATATCTCCACCACTCATTTCTAAAAAATGAGGATTTCCAGACTGAAATATTTGATTTACGAGTTCTTCGCTATTATTTATTTTACCAACGGTTGTAATTGCATAAGTACCATGATGGGAACGCACAATAAGAGGCTGTGGCTCGAAATCCGAGATACATCCAATTCCAATATTCCCTTTTAACGTATTTACATCTTTCTCGAACTTCGTACGAAATGGGGAATTCTCTATATTGTGAATGGAACGATCATAACCACCTTCCCCGTAAACTGCCATACCACCCCTTCTCGTCCCGAGATGGGAATGATAATCCGTTCCAAAGAATAAGTCAAATACGCAATCAGTTTTAGAAGCTACACCAAAAAATCCGCCCATATTATTCCTCCAGTTAATCAGTATTGTTCTCTATACTAATTATATCAGAATATGGGCGGATTACCTATGTTTCTATTTATTAAATAAATTAATGGGTTTAGCAATTATAACTACTGAGTCTCCATTTTTACGAAATAAGGAGTT
>DPVV01000053.1 GCA_003526525.1 Lachnoclostridium phytofermentans
CATGAAAGAATATCTACCTTCCTACGCTAAGAGTTTGGATGAGTTGAAATAAAACAAGATGAATTGGCAAGCCAATTCACTTGTTATAAATAAAAGGACAATATCAGATTTTAATGCTTTATAGCGTAAAATCTAATAGTGTCCTTTTTGTTATGGAAAAGTTCCCGATACGTATCTATTCTTACTCAAGAAAAGATTCGTGAAGCATGACTTTTCTTTGAGTAAAGGAAAAGTTTGTGATGTGCTTTTCTTGTATTTGTTTCATAGAAGCTGCGATAAGTTATTATAAGGCAGCTACCTTATCCTCAATTTCACGTAACTGTTCTGGTGTAGGAATGTAGTTAATCTTAATAGGATCTAATACCATCTCATAACCTAAAGATGCTAACTTTTCATGTACCGCTGGTACACTTTGTCCTCCCCAACCATAAGAACCGAAGGCAAATGCTTTCTTATTCTTTAAAGTTAATCCATCTAAGTAGCAAAGGAAGGAAGCAACCGTTGGGAGCATGCAGTGATTAAGGGTTGGAGAACCAACAACAATATAATCAGCCTTTAATACCTCGGACATAATATCAGAGATATGAGTCTCTTTTAGGTCATAAAGATGTGTAGTAAGTCCTTTACGAGAAAGTCCTTCTACAATAGAGAAAGCCATCTTCTCTGTGGAATGCCACATAGAGTCGTAAATAACTAATGCTTTTTCCTCATTTTCAGCGCTTGACCACTCTCTATATTTCTCAATAATGTCTTTTACATGGCTTCTCCAGATAACACCATGACTGGATGCAATCATATCTATATCCAAAGCTTCAATTAATGGAAGAGTTTTCTTCATCGGTAACTGGTATGGTTGAATAATATTTGCGTAGTATTTCAAAGCTTCTTGCATTGCTTTGTCTAAGTCTACTTCGTCGTCAAAACGCTTATTCGTTGCATAATGCTGACCGAATGCATCATTGGAGAAAAGAATCTTCTCTTCTGGACAATAAGTTACCATATTATCTGGCCAGTGAAGCATTGGTGTTCCTAGGAAGGATAGAGTACGTTTACCAAGAGAAAGAGTATCACCACTCTTCACAGGAAAATAGTTATAATCCTTGCCATAGTGTGCCATTAATCCTTTCAAACCATTTGGAGCTGAGGTAACAAGGGTTGCATTTTTAGCGACTTCCATAACGCCTGGAAGAGCACCAGAGTGATCCATCTCCACGTGATTAGAAACCACATAGTCAATCTTAGCAGGATCAACGATTTCACGGATTCGATTTAATAATTCTTCTGTAAAGCCAACTTTAACAGAATCAATTAAAGTGATCTTCTCGTCAATAATTAAATATGCATTGTAGGTAGCTCCACGATTGGTGGTGTAGCCATGGAAGGAACGAACATTCCAATCAATTGCTCCAACAGCATAGATACCTGGTTTCAGTTCAACTTTATTCATAAGTAGCCTCCTAACAAAATATATGATGACATTACGTCTTTATAAATATGGTAATGATGGCGCTGACAAGTATGTAATTTTAACAACAGCGCAAAACCTCATAGTCTGTTTAAATTGTAACATATCTGCTTTAAAAGTAAATAGTGAAACATAGCTAAATACTACGGATTCTTTCGATTATTGTGCTTTTTTTAACAAAAATTACGGAGTTCGTATCATAATTTTTTATACTCTCATCTATTTTACATAAATACAATAAAAATTATACGGTAAAAGAAGGGTAAACAGAGGCGATTACATATAAGAATAACGTTATGTCACCCCTATGGAAATTAAAAGGGATACTTATTCGCTTGACATCATAGCTAAGTTTTAATGCATATGGAAAGTTTTTCAGCGATTTAATGTTAATGGAAATTCCACTAAGAAATATCGACAATATGAAAAAATAAATAATTACGTTGATAACTTCTATTGGCAGGACTAAACCCTGAATTTCCTAACAAAACGAAGCTATCCTTATTAAACTACGTGTAAAATACCCTGCGGATATTTTGAAATGGAACAATCGAATACTTGCAACAAAGGATTTCATCGATGATACCAAGGATGCTGGTGAAGTAGGTGCAGGGCATTCGGTAACCGTATTATATGAACTTGTGTTAGAGGATTCTAAGATGGAGATTCCTGAGACTGAATTAAAATATCAGACCAATGAACAGACGAATATGGTGGATGAATTACTAACTGTTAATATTCGCTACAAAAAGCCTGGTAAAGATAAATCAATTCTTATATCAGAACCAGTGGGAATCAATCAATTGGCAGACACCCGGACAGATAACTTGGCATTTGCTTCTGCGGTAGCAGAGTTTGGGTTGTTATTAAAAGATAGCGAATATAAAGGAGACGCAACATTTTATAAAGTTTTATCCCAATTAGAAGGGACTAATTATAAACAGGATGAATACCGTGCGGAGTTCTATCAATTGGTAAAGATGGAAAAAGATATCTATTAGAAGGTCGATTCGTCTTCGTTAAACTTCTAAGATGCTGTTACTATCAAAATTTTGTCGAAGTGCTGTGTACTTTTGGTATGAAAATTATAGATTCTGTGGAAAAATATTTTTATACTAGAACATTTGCAAAAAATGTTGTAAAATGAGTGACATAGATTTTGAAGGTTTATGGAAACATAAGAGAGTAACAAATAATGGTTAGAAATTGGAGTGTGAATTTCAGATGTTTCTATAATTAGGTCAATTTTGATAGAGAAAGTATATTAGGAGGAAGCAATTGTGAATAAGGAAATGGTAGTTGTACTTGATTTTGGTGGACAGTACAATCAGCTGATTGCAAGACGTGTCAGAGAATGTAATGTTTACTGTGAAGTTATGCCTTATAACACCAGTTTGGAAAAGATAAAAGAAATAAATCCAAAGGGTATTATTTTTACCGGCGGACCAGCAAGCGTGTATGCGGAAGGTGCTCCACATTGTGATAAGGGTATATTTGAGTTAGGGATTCCAGTGCTTGGTATCTGCTACGGTGCCCAGTTAATGACACATCTTCTTGGAGGAACAGTAACGAGTGCTGAGGTAAGAGAATATGGTAAAACTGAGATTAAGGTGAATACCACTTCGAAATTATTCAAAGACGTTGCTGAAAATACAATCTGTTGGATGAGCCATACAGACCATATCAAGGCTCCAGCAGAAGGATTTGCGGTTATTTCAAGTTCGGAATCCTGTCCAGTGGCAGCAGTTGAGATGGTAGATAAGAAGCTCTATGCAGTTCAGTTCCACCCAGAAGTACTTCATACCCAGGAAGGTACTAAGATGCTTCGTAACTTCTTATATGAAGTATGTGAGTGCAACGGTGACTGGAAGATGGCATCCTTTACAGAGGAATCCATTCAGGCGTTACGTGAGAAAATCGGTGATAAGAAAGTACTTTGTGCTTTATCCGGCGGTGTAGACTCCTCCGTTGCAGCAGTTATGATTTCAAAGGCAGTTGGAAAGCAGTTAACTTGTATCTTCGTAGACCACGGTTTACTTCGTAAAAACGAAGGTGATGAAGTTGAGCAGATCTTTACAACTCAGTTTGATGTAAACTTTGTACGTGTAAATGCACAACAGAGATTCTATGATAGATTAGCTGGAGTTACTGATCCAGAAACAAAACGTAAGATTATCGGTGAAGAATTCATCCGTGTATTTGAAGAAGAGGCAAAGAAAATCGGAACCGTTGATTTCTTAGCACAGGGAACCATTTACCCAGACGTTATTGAATCCGGTCTCGGAAAATCCGCAGTGATTAAATCCCACCACAATGTAGGTGGTCTTCCAGAGCACGTTGATTTCAAGGAAATCGTAGAGCCACTTCGCCTACTCTTCAAAGATGAGGTTCGTAAGGCTGGTTTAGAGCTTGGAATTCCAGAAAAATTAGTATTCCGTCAACCATTCCCAGGACCAGGACTTGGTATCCGTATCATCGGTGAAGTTACTCCTGAGAGAATTAAGCTTGTTCAGGAAGCTGACGCTATCTACCGTGAGGAGATTGCTAATGCAGGTCTTGACCGCACCATCGGACAGTACTTCGCAGCATTAACTAACATGCAGTCTGTTGGATGTATGGGTGATGAGAGAACTTACGATTACGCAATTGCACTTCGTGCAGTAACAACAACTGACTTCATGACCGCAGAGTTTGCTGAACTTCCTTGGGATTTACTTGGCAAGGTTTCAAGTCGTATTGTGAATGAAGTTAAGGGTGTTAATAGAGTACTTTATGATTGTACGGGGAAACCACCGGCAACGATTGAGTTTGAATAGATAGGGAAAACGCTGCAACCAGTATTTATAGGGTTGTAGCGTTTTTCTTTTGGAAGTGATTCTATTTATCAAAAACTGTAATATTTATATTAAAATTTAGATAGAGAGTATAAACCTTTTTATGTATGGGACTTCTATAGAAATCCGTTTCAAAAATACAATTTAGAATAGAATATGAACTCAAATTTCTTTTATTGTTACTAGCGTTTGTATGTATATCGGAACTTAATAATATAATTTTATTATATCTTTAAGTCGATTTTATATGGATTGCTTATATATTTTTTCCGTGTATGGTGGATATTGATATTCATAAGGCCTGTATTAATAACCTGTATTTATCAGTCAATACCTGCTTTAATAGGGTAAATTAATAATGCTGGATAATCAAGAAGTTAAAATATACAAGAATTACTTTGTCAGATTATATCGATGCCAAGCTTTTATTAGGTTATTAATGGTGATAATGTCCTATTTTCAGCATAGGGGGGTGAAAATAAAAATTC